>PWNY01000332.1 GCA_003557805.1 Bacteroidales bacterium
CGATCTGCTGTAAACCGCTAGAATATTATATGCATTGAAGGTACCAGTAAGCCTGCACCATACATCCTGCCCATCAATGTTCAGCAACATGCCGTCAAGACTTTTCTCTAGCACCCTCGCCCTGAAATCTGCCATTGACCTGAGACTGTAGGTGCTGATCCTTGCTTTTGTGTTTTGCACCATAGTCCTGCCGTTCTTGTCATCCATATTGGTGATAGCGAAAGATCCGTTGCCGAGGCTGTCAAAAAGCCTTTTCTTGCTTTTGGAATACTCCCTGAAACTTTTATGGTAATCCAGGTGGTCGTGGGTCAGGTTGGTAAACACGGCCCCCGAAAAACTCAGGCCTTCAACCCTTGACTGGGTTAATGCATGTGAACTTACCTCCATGAAGGCATACTCGCATTTTGCCTCAAGCATCCCTGAAAGAAGGCTGTTTGTTTCAACAGCATCCGGGGTTGTATAGGTAGCATTTACCTTTTCATCATGTATCAGGTTCCCTATAGTTGAAATCAGCCCGCACCTGTAGCCCATACCCGAGAACACCTCGTGCAACATTTTTGCAACGGTGGTTTTCCCGTTGGTCCCTGTAACCCCGACCAGGGAGAGCCCGCCAGAAGGGTTGCCGTAGTAGTTTGAAGCAATTATTCCGAGTGCCTTCCTTGAGTCTTCAACCCTGATATAACATACATCGTTAAAGAGCTTTTCAGGCATTACCTCACATACAATTGAGCCGGCGCCCTTCTCAATGGCACTGTCTATATAGCTGTGTCCGTCATCATTCCCCCCCCTGAAGGCAACAAAAAGATCTCCAACGGCTACCTTCCTGGAATCAAACACCACACCGCTTACCATGCAATGGGTGTTGCCGGCAGTTTCAACTATTCCTGCACGGTATATCAGGTCAGCAAGTGGTTTTGTGCCTTTATTCATTTTGATTCTTATTTCCTTTTACTGTTTTGCCCTTCATGACCCAAATTGCACTGTCATGAAAGTTCAATGTAAATTAAACCTCCCCTTTGTACCCTGGTGCCCGGGGGGATACTTTGCCTTACGACGGTTCCCCTGCCGGCGAACCTCACCCTCAGCCCTGAATTCTCCAGCAGGTACATGGCATCCCTGAGCCCCATGCCAACAACTTCGGGTACAAGGTTCTCAATAAAGCCTTTTTCAGCAAAACCCACTGTGTCGGCCCGTATCACAGCCGATCCGAAGCCGGCAGCGATATTCTCCTCCATAACTGCATTAAACCTGCTGTATATGGTCTTCATATCTTCCACGTATGCGTTCCGGAACCCCGGTAAATGTGCCACAATATTTTCATGTTGTTCGTAAGCCGGTGTGAACATCTGCGCAGCAAACATTTTATCTGCTATCTCCCTGAAAACCGGGGCAGCAACCCTGCTGCCCGTATAGGTATATCCCCTGGGGTTGTGGACCATTACAATACAGCTGTATACCGGGTTGTCTGCAGGGAAGTAACCTACAAAACTCGCCTGGTAACTTGGGCCTGACCCGGTCCGGTATCCCCTTGCATCTTCTGCAACCTGGGCGGTGCCTGTTTTACCTGCAATGGGATATGCATCTGTCCGGATATTGCGTGCCGTGCCGTTATCCACTGCACCCTGAAGCATTTCAGCTGCCAGCCTGATGGTTGAGGGGCTTGCGATCGCCCTGTCGATCACCTGGGGTGTGAACCGCCTTACCGTTTGCCCTGACTGCCTTATCTCGCTTACGAAAACCGGTTTCATAAATCTGCCGTTATTGGCAATGGCATTGTAAAAAGCAAGGGTCTGCAGCGGTGTCAGGGATACTTCATACCCGATCGACATCCATGGCAGTGATACATTGGACCAACCCTGGTCGCCTGCATCTCTCAGGACCGGCTGGCCCTCTCCCGATATCTCAAGGTCAAGGGGCCGGTCAAGGTGCATCTGTTTCAGGCGGTTGATAAAACGTTGGGGATCATGCCTGTAAGCATTGTAGATTACCTGCGACACGCCCACATTTGACGAAAGTTCAAATGCCTCCATTATGCTTATCCTTCCGTGCCCGGCATTGTTCGCATCCCTCATTATCCTGTCGTAGTAAGCTATATGCCCGTTTTTTGTGTCAACAGTGTCATCAAGATTAACCCTGCCGTCCTCAAGCGCTGCCATCAGTGCAGCAAGTTTAAAGGTTGAACCCGGCTCCGAACTCCTGCCCACCGCGATATTGTATGTCTCCTCATACTGACCAGTGCTTGTGTTTCGCAGAAGGTTTGATATGGCCTTCACCCTTCCTGTTGATACCTCCATTACAACGGCGGTGCCAAAATCGGCCTGGAAGTTCTGCAACTGCCTCAGCAGGGCCTTTTCAGTTATATCCTGTATCCTTACGTTGATCGTTGTTATCAGATCCTTGCCGTTCTCAGGCTGGATCTCGTTCTGGTCATTTATCGGCATCCACGAGCCTCCGCTTATTCTCTGCACCAGCCGCTTACCCTGGATGCCTTCCAGGTAGTCGCGGTATGCCCCTTCCAGCCCGACATAAACACCCTCCCTCTCATAGCCTATGGTTCTGGCTGCCAGTGTCTGGTATGGCATTACACGCCGGCTGTGCTCCACAACAATAAGTCCGCCGCGGTTACGGCCCAGTCTGAATAGAGGCAATGTTTTCAGCCGCTCCAGCTCTTCGTAGCTCACATTCCTCTTTACCAGGTAGTACCTTTCCTGGTTTCGTCTTGCATTGACAAGGTCTGAGCGGTAACGGGCGGCGCTCCGGTCACCGAATATCGATGAAAGCCCTGCTGCAAGTCCATCAACCCCGTTATAAAAAACCTCATCCGGGGTAACCCGGGTGCTCAGATCCATCCTTATCTCATATACAGGCAGGCTGGTCGCAAGCAGGCTGCCATCGTCGGCATATATATCCCCCCTTGCCGCATCAATGTCCTGGTAACGGATGGTTGTGTTGCGCGCCTGCTCCCTCCAGTGGTCACCCTCAACGAATTGAATATGAACAACCCTGGCTATAATGGCAACTCCCATTATAGCCATGATGAAGTACACAAGGCGCATTCTCCATAATATGTCGTTCTTTTGCTCCACTCCCTGAGTTTTTTACTACCTGAACAATCTGCCCAAAAAACCTTTCTCCTCCTGTTTGTAAATCAGCACCGGAGGCTGGGTAGCCTCAACAAAGCCCCTTTGGTTCAGGCTTCTTGCAAGCTCCGACTGCCTGGTCATGTACATGTATTCTGATTTTGTCCTTACATGCCTGATACGTAATTCTGTCATCTCTATCCTGAGCTTATCCACCTCCCTTGCCTTTTTCTCTGCATAGTATGCATTGAATATCAAAAAGAGCGCAAATGCCGACAGGTAAAGGATGAATGGCATTGCCGAGGCAGAGGTGCTTCTGGTGATGAGACTTCCGTCCAGCATGTCGGAGAGCCACCTGCCGAACCTGCTGCCCCTGGCACCTGTATCCTTCCTGTCCTTTTTGTTCTCTTCCTTTATGTATTGGTTGGCTGTCATTTTTCTCCCCGATTTTTTTTGGCCACCCTCAGTTTTGCGCTTCTTGCCCTGGGGTTTTCCTTTAATTCATCCAGCGCTGGTGTCTGCATTTTCGTTACCGGGCAGAGCGGGCTTATCTGCCTGCCATAGAAATCCTTCTTTTGCAACCCCTCGAAGTTCCCGGCTTTGAAATAGTTCTTTACAAGCCTGTCTTCAAGCGAGTGGTAAGAAATTACCACAAGCCTGCCACCTGGTTTCAGAACTTCTGTGCTTTGCTCAAGAAATGCTTTTAAGGCCCCAAGCTCATCGTTAACCTCTATCCGCAGGGCCTGGAAAACCTGGGCGTAAAACCTGTTCTCCCTTCCCCTTGGCGCAAGAGGTTTAATGATGTCAATGAGCTGCCTGGTGCTTTTTACCGGCCTGATTTCCCTGGCTTCTGCAATTTTGCCCGCAATGCGCCGGGCATTCCTGAGTTCACCGTACAGACGAAATACCGAGGCGAGCCTTTCAGCTTCATAATCCCTGACAACTGCCTCTGCATCTGTTCCTGCCGACCTGTTCATTCTCATATCAAGCGGGCCGTCATTGCGTGTCGAGAAACCCCGTTCAGACATATCCAGCTGGTATGATGAAACACCTAGGTCCGCCAGAATGCCATCGACCGGGATCAGTCCGTGATACTTCAAAAAGTTCTTCAGAAACCTGAAGTTATGGTTAACGAATATCAGCCTCTTGTCGTCCGGCAGGTTCTTCAATGCATCATCATCCTGGTCGAAAGCCACCAGCCTGCCCCGGCCCAGCCTCTGAAGTATGGCCTCTGAATGTCCGCCCCCTCCGTAAGTGGCATCGACATAGGTGCCTCCTTCAGCTATCCTTAAGCCCTCAATGCTTTGTTGAAGCATAACAGGTATGTGATAGCTATTTTTTATCATCTGCCGGCTCCTGGTTTATCTTCCCCATTACCTCTTCAGCAAGTGAAGAAAAATCTTCGGGCTCGTCGGCCATCATTTTTTCGTAAGACTCCTTGGCCCAGACCTCAATACGCTGACCATATGCGAAAAGAACTATCTCCCTGCCAATTCCGCCATATTCGATAAGCTGCCTTGGCAGAAGCAGCCTTCCTGCGCTGTCAAGCCTGAGCTCGGTCGCACCCCGGAAAAAGTAGCGTACAAACTCACGGTTTTTTTTGTTATAGAGGTTCAAAGAGTTAACTTCACGTGAAATTTTAAGCCACTCGCTTTCCGGGAAAAGTGTAAGGTTGTTTTCCAGGCCCCGGTTAACCACAAAGCGCTCCTGGTCACCCTCGCCGAGCTGTTTTTTCAGGCCCGAAGGCATCAGGAAACGGCCCTTTGAGTCGACTTTGCATTCAAATTCGCCAAGCAGGTGCTTTGTCATTTTTGACCGGATTGTTGTTTTGATGTGTAAATATATGAATAAAAATCCCACTTTTACCCACTTTTTACCACATTGTTGATAACTTTTTTGCTGTAAAGCTGCTGTTGTAACAGGTTACAGTTGTATAAAAAGCTGGAAATCAAGCAAAAAAACATGTTTTTACTGGCTCTGCAAGCTTGCTGCAAGATTAGGTTGCCGGCCTGCATTGCCTGTTAGCAGAGTTAATGGCTCTTCCGCTCTTTTTTTTTATTTTTGTTAAGGTTTCGGGGGGGTGAACTACTTTCAAACTGAATTGAGATGGATAACAATGAACTTCAACTGATTGATGTCGATAAGGTGCTAAGGGCGAAAGCCAAGGGGGCGTACAGGTTTATCCCGGGGGCTCTGAAAAGATACATTAAACGCATTATTCACCAGGAAGAGATCAACAGGGCTCTTCTGGATTTCAGGCACCTTAAGGGGCTGGAATTCATAGAGGCTGTCCTTATTGACCGCTTTGGCCTGGATATAGAAGTGGTGAACCCTGAGAACATACCCGGGGAGGGCCGTTACATAGTCGCCTCTAACCATCCTCTTGGCGGGCTGGACGGTATGGCCCTGATGCATGTTATAGGAAAGAAGAGGAGGGATATCAGGTTCCTTGCAAACGACATATTGCTGGAGATAGATAAGCTTAAGGATCTGTTTGTTCCTGTGGACAAGGTAGGCCGCAACAAGGCTGAAATGCTCAGGGCAATAGACAATTGCTTTGCCTCCGATGAGCTTATCCTGGTATTTCCGGCAGGTTTGGTTTCCAGGAAGCAGGGGAAAACTATTCGTGACCTTGAATGGAAAAAGACCTTTGTATCTAAAGCGGTAAAATATAAAAGGGACATTATTCCGGTCTATATAAACGGGAAAAATTCGAAATTTTTCTATAATTTAGCACTTTGGCGCAAGAGGCTGGGCGTGAAGCTAAATGTTGAGATGATCTACCTGCCCGACGAGATGTTCAGGCAGCAAAACAAGAAGATACGGATCATATTCGGAAAGCCCGTGCCATACAATACGTTTAATCAAAAAATCAACCACAAGGAGTGGGCCGAGAGGATCAAAGAACATGTATATGGTTTGCCTGAAGGTAAGCTTGAATTTAATGCTTAATACCACATGTGATGACAAAGGCAAATAGAGAAAGGGATATAATCCCGCCGGTAAGCAGGGAGTTGCTGAAACAGGAGCTGGACAGGGACAGGTTTTTCAGAAAAACAAATAAAGCAGGTAATGAAATTTATATTGTTACCTGTCATGACTCACCAAACACACTTCGTGAGATCGGGCGTCTCCGGGAACTGTCTTTTCGGACAGCCGGGGGAGGCACAGGTAAAGAGGCTGACCTTGACGGGTATGATTATGCTGATGTGCCATATCACCAGCTCATAGTCTGGGATCCAGCATCGGAAGAGATAGTAGGTGGTTACCGGTATATGCTTTGCTGGGAAGTTCCACTGGATGACAAAGGCAACCCCCGCATTGCAACAGGTGAGCTGTTCAATTTCAGCGAGACTTTTAAAAAAGAGTACCTGCCCTATACAATTGAGCTGGGACGCTCATTTGTTCAACCCGCTTACCAGCCATCCAGGGAGAACAGGAAAAGCATATATTCACTAGACAACCTCTGGGACGGGCTTGGCGGCCTTGTTGTGGATTTTCCCCAAACCAGGTACTTCCTGGGCAAGGTTACTATGTTCAGCCAGTTTGATCAGTATGCACGTGACCTTATACTCTACTTCATGAACCGCTTTTTCCCGGACAAAGAAGGCCTGCTAACACCCTATGAGCCATTGCCGATAAGGACAGACAAGGAGATTCTGGAGAGGGAGTTTGAAGGGCTGAGCTTTGAGGAGAGCTATAAGCATCTTTCACAGAAGGTAAGGGAGAGAAAAGAGAATATACCCCCCCTGTTTAATTCCTACATGGGTTTGAGCCCAACTATGAAAACATTCGGGACGGCACTGAATGAAGGCTTTGGAGGTGTGGAGGAGACCGGTATTATGATAACCATCAAGGATATATACGATGCCAAGGCAAGGCGTCATGTGAACACCTACAGGGCCCAGAAAGAAAAAAACAAATAATCGTTTTCCGGCCCGCACCTGGCTCTTTGGCAGCAAGCCCGGCCTATACCCTGGTGGTCAAACCTGCATCCTATGATCGTAAGTAAAGCTGAATTTATTAAGAGTTCCGGAAGTTTCAGGGAGTCTCCTGAAGGTAATATCCCGGAATATGCCTTCCTGGGGCGGTCAAATGTTGGAAAGTCTTCACTGATAAATATGATCACGGGCAGGAAGAAGCTGGCAAAGACATCTTCTGCACCGGGGAAAACACGCCTGATCAATCATTTTTTGATAAATGACACCTGGTATCTTTGTGACCTGCCGGGTTATGGTTTTGCTAAAGTCTCTGCAACTATCAAGGGTAAATGGGAAAAAATGATCAAGGATTACCTGCTCAGGCGCCCTAACCTTGTATGTTCTTTTATCCTGATAGATCTGCGCCACGGGCCGATGAAGAATGATATGGCCTTTCTTGAATGGATAGGGGAGAACCAGGTCCCGTTCTGTATTATATACACCAAGGCGGATAAGATAAGCCGTTCAAGACGCCAGCAGTATGTTTCGGCTTATGAAAAAAAGCTTTCTGCCATGTGGTCCCCCCTGCCAAAATACATTATTAGCAGCAGCAGTAACCCGGAAGGCCGTGACGAGATTCTTGGATTTATATCCGAATGCAACAAGCAGTTTTACGGGTCCGAATGAAAGTGTGGTAGAAATCACCGGCCGGCCGGCCTGTACCTTGACTCCCTGAGTATCCTCCTTGAATCGGTCTCATTTATTAGGTCCTGAAGGCTCAGGTCAGGATTCCTGCGCATGTACTCCCTGACTATGTGCCAGCCGATCCAGTTACCGGTTTGTGGTGCGGAATTCTGTGAGAAAACAGATGTAAAGGGAGCCCTGCCGGTAAACTTGTTTATCGTACTGTGGTCGGTTGAATAAAGCAGGTCGTTGTCCATTTTGTAGGCCCATACAAAGCCTTCATTGTTTTTCATCCAGGCTAGCTGCCTTGTGTTGTACAATATTTTAAGCGAGTCATGAGCATGAGGTATCATGCAGTCCAGGAAAAAAAGCTTTTTCCCTTCAAATATCATGTGGTCCAGCAAGGTTTCAGTTTCTTGTGAAGCAGCAGAAAGGTGATCGCTGGCCAGGATGCGGACCACGTCGGCCGTGACCGACTCCGGTCGCATCCAGTGGGATATGTAACGCGGGATACCAAGTTTTTCATAGTAGTGGTAGTCGCTGCCAAGGTAGTTGTCGATTGCTATTACAAGGGTATCCTGTTCCAGGATTACAGGCAGGTTATAATCGATACCTGAAATGTATGTATATACTTCCGGTATGTTATTACCGGGGAAATGGTATTTATAGTAACGGAACATGTTCTCAAGGGATGTTTCAAGCATACCGGTATCTTCCCATACCTCCCGGCTGTCATTATAGATCTCTGCAAGAAGGGGGTCGGTCACATACTCATACAGCACCTGCAGGTTTTCCTCATTGTGTATACCCTCTCCCAGGAAAAAATAGAAATCTTCCTGGTGGGGTGCCAGTTCTTCGAAAAGGATGAAAGGGTTTGCATTGAAAAGCAGTTCTTCGTACCTGTGGATATGTATCCCGTCAATCTCAACACCGGATATGTCAGCCTCGTAAAAAGGCCTTTTGCTGCATGAATTACATGCATTTAAAAAAGAAATAAGTGCGATAAACCCAATAAAAAAATAAACCTTATTTATTTTTTGTTTAAACATTTTGTGAATTCTTTGTGTATCTTTGATTATGTTATGCTGCAACAGTATTGATGAAACGTAAACCTTAAATTTAAAGTATGAAAAAGCTGACTGTTTTCCTGGCACTGTTGTTTATTACAGTTACCCTTTCTGCAAATGACGATTTCGGCTTCCGGTTTGGCCTTAAGGCTTCTCCAAACATCTCATGGTTCCGTACCGAAACAAGTTACTATACCAATGACGGCCTTAAGCTTGGTTTTTCCTACGGGCTCATCGTTGATTACAAACTTACGGACAATTATGCAATTGGTACAGGCGTCAATATACTCCGTACCGGTGGTAAGCTCAAGTACAGGATCATGTACGATACCGGAACTCAGCAAATAGATACTGAAAAAAGAAGGGAACACTATCTCAGGTACCTTGAGATCCCCCTTACTTTGAAGCTCAGTACCGGAGAAATTGGGTTCATGACTTATTATGGGCAGTTTGGCCTCGGACTGGGTACAAACCTGAAGGCAACTGCTGATGACCGTGTATACATCTCGGAGGGCAGCACGCTCAGGACCACTGATGTGGATATCTCGGATGAGATCAGGTTCCTGCGTGCCGGTCTTATCCTCGGTGCTGGTGTGGAATATAATATGGGTGGCAGGACCTCCCTGCTAGGGGGTGTTACATTCCACAACGGCTTTTCCAATACGCTTAAGAAAGACAATCCCTACAGCTCACAGGCCCCTGATCCCAGTGCGCTGAACAGTTATGTGGAGATAACACTGGGTGTTATGTTCTGATAAGCCCGTTCCTGCACGCCTCCCTGGAACTTTGAGGCTTTGCTGAACCTTAATTTTCTGATAAAAAATATTCTGTATGCGAATTGCTATTGCCCAGGTAAACCTCCATGTGGGCAACTTTGCCCATAACTACCGTTGCATTATATCCTCCCTGGAAAATGCCCGCAGCAAGGGTGCTGACCTGGTTGTCTTTCCTGAACTGTCGGTGTGCGGTTACCCCCCGGGGGATATGCTTTTGTCTGGATCCTTCATAGATAGATGTCTTTCCCTTGTTGGAGATATCGCACAGCATTGCCGGGGGATAGCAGCGATAGTCGGTAGTCCCTCCAGGAATTCCGGCAGGGGAGGGAAATCACTTTTCAACAGCGCCTTTTTACTGGAAGAGGGTAGGATTTCCCAGGTTTACCATAAAGGGCTTCTCCCCACTTATGATGTATTTAATGAATACAGGTATTTTGAACCTGCTGTGCAGTTCAGCCCCGTAAGGTTCCGCGGGCATACCATCTCACTTACCATTTGTGAGGATATCTGGAATATCGGTGCCAACGGACTATATCCTTTCAGCCCCCCTGATATCATAAATAAGTTCAATCCGGAGTTAATGATCAATATATCTGCTTCGCCATTTGCATGGAACCATCTTCCAGGTAGAATGATGGTGTTGTCAGAAAATGCTAAAAGGTTTGGGGTGCCGCTGTTTTCCTGCAATCTTGCCGGGGGTCAGACCGATCTTTTGTTTGACGGGACATCTGCTGTTTTTAACCCAAACGGTAAAATAATTGGTTCTCTAAAGTCTTTTGAAGAGGATATTCAGGTCTTCGATACCAGTGAAATAAATAATTCTTCATCTTTTCTTGAAATGCCCGGAGAACCCGGAGAAGAAGTGAAGCACAGGCTAATTATGGATGCACTTGTGATGGGGGTGCGTGATTACTTTAAAAAGAGCGGGCTTAAAAAAGCTGTCATAGGACTCTCAGGGGGGATAGACTCGGCAGTTTGCCTTGTAATAGCTGCATTGGCACTTGGACGAGAAAACGTCTGGGCCATACTCATGCCCGGACCCTACAGTTCCGATCACTCCGTTGAAGATGCTGCTGCACTGGCAAATAAGCTGGGGGTTGCATATGAGATAATACCTGTCAGCGATACGGTGAACAGCTTTGGTGAATCGCTTGGGCCCTACTTTGAGAATACAGAACCGGGTATAGCCGAGGAGAATATCCAGGCAAGGGTAAGGGCGGTGTTTCTTATGGCCCTTTCCAACAAATTTGGTCATGTTCTGCTCAACACCTCCAACAAAAGTGAGGCGGCTGTTGGATATACAACCCTGTACGGTGATATGTGCGGTGCGCTCTCTGTTCTGGGTGATGTTTACAAGACGGATGTCTATGGCCTGGCCCGGCTTATTAACAATGAGGATGAGATTATACCGCGAAATACGATCCAAAAACCCCCTTCGGCCGAGCTCAGACCCGGGCAGAAGGATTCAGACTCCCTCCCAGATTACGGACAGCTGGATGCCATACTTTTTAGTTTCCTTGAGAAACAGATGGATGCAGAAGAGATCGTAAAGGCAGGACATGACAGGAACCTTGTCAACAGGGTAATAGGGATGGTAAGCAATAGTGAGCACAAAAGAAGGCAGTCTCCCCCCATCCTGAGGGTGTCACAGAAGTGCCTGGGTGTAGGAAGGATGATGCCTCTTGAGGCGGACTACAGATCTTTCCTGGATAACGGTAAATCTTAATTTATCGCTTCAACCGACCTGATCTCCGGTATCGCCTTTTTAACTGCCTGTTCCACTCCTGCCTTAAGGGTCATCTGGATCATGGGGCAGGAACCGCATGCTCCAAGCAGCTCGACATTTACAACATTATCATCGGTAATCTCCACAAACCTTATATTGCCTCCGTCTGCCTCAAGATAGGGGCGTATCTGATCTATTACGTTCTTGACCTTTTTCTCCAATTCTTCTCTTGCTGACATATTAATTTGTTTACAGTTTGTTATCTTAATTTAGTTTTTGTAAAAATAATACTTTTTGAATTAATGGCAATGAATTATCCCTCTCCGGGCTTCCAAAAAAGGTTCTTAAAATCAACCACCTTGTCGTCTTTTATTTCAACACCTTCATTTTCAAGTAGCTGTTGCATCATGCCGCTGCCCCCGAAGTGGTGCTTGCCGGTAAGCATCCCGTTACGGTTTACTACCCTGTGGGCAGGGACATGCGGGTATGCTGCGTGTGAGCTGTTCATGGCCCAGCCTACCATGCGGCTGCTGCCCCTGCTGCCCAGGTGTTCTGCAATCGCCCCGTAAGTGCTTACCCTTCCCGGGGGTATCCGCCTTACAACATCATAGACTTTTTCAAAGAAACTGTTTTCTGCTTTGCTTTGCATTCCTGTCAGGAGTAAAGGTTTATCCGGCCGCCTGCCCGGACTTTAGGAAGAATTTAACGAAATGTATCTTTTTACCCTGGTCAAGGAACATCCTTTCATAATATGTCCGGATCTCCCGTACAAAGGGCTCCTTGATATCCCCGGCTGAATAGAGGTCATAGCTAAGGTAGTCGATTATATGCCCCTCCGCCCGGATCGTTTCAAGGGTGTATTCAAACAGGCCCATGTTGTCTGTTTTAAGTCTTACAGGGCTTTCCTCCTTGAGAATGTTTCGGTAACGCTCCAAAAAGGCAGGAGAAGTGAGTCTTTTCTTCTCCCTGGACTTCCTGGACTGGGGGTCGGGGAATGTGAGCCATATCCCTGAAACCTCACCTTTTGCGAAAAAAGTCCTGATGTTCTCAGCCTGTATGCGAAGAAATGCGACATTGGTCAGGCCGTGATCCAGTGCATATTTTGCACCCTTCCATATCCTGTCGCCTTTTATGTCAATGCCAATGAAGTTTGTTCCGGGGTATGCCTCGCCAAGGCCCGTGGTATATTCGCCCTTACCGCATCCTATTTCCAGGACCAGGGGGTTATTGTTTTTGAAAAAACGGTCTGACCACCCGCCCCTGTATCCGAACCGGCTCAATGCATGCTGTGACTGTGGCTGAATGACGTTGGAAAAGCTGTTTATCTCCGCGAACTTCCTTAACTTGTTCTTTACCACTTCTGCTGATCTTGTTTTAACAGACAATCACCGGTGCAGTATCCATGCCACCTGCCTTAACTCATCACTTAATTCTGCCTTCTGCCTTTCGGCCTCCCCGAGCTCATAGTAATAACCATAGCAGACCCTGTGGTAGTTTGAGGGGGTCCTTCCCAGTACATGTGCAAGAGTGGCCCCTTCCCGTCTAAGTTCTTCGGCCAGGTTTTTTGCCATAAGCTCATTCCGGAAGCTTCCTACCACAATATAGTAAACTCTGCGTCCTGGTTCCGGCCGTGGTGGTTCAAGGGCCGGGTCTGCGACTGCAGGTTCTTCCTCGCGGACTTCATCCTCAACAGGCTCTTCCTCCTGCGGAACGGCCTCGGGTCTTATTGTTTCCTCAACCGGGTGTTCTGCTACAGGACGCTCTGCCCTCCTGAAAATCCCTTCGTCTCCAAAGAAGAAGTTGTAGTTTGCAAACAGCAGTATAAGAATTATCAACAGGGGGATCAAAACATATGCAAGCCACCTGAGTGCTGCAGGAAGTCTGGTTTTTTTCTCTTTCATCTCTTCCTCATTTTTTTGGTTGGTGATTACTGGTTCATCAGGCTGGCTCTCCGGTTGGGGTATTTCATCCTGATGGCCTGTTTCTGCTGGCTCTTTTTTGGGTGGATCTGTTTTAATCCCTGCCGGTGCTGTCACCTCAGGAACATCGGTAGCCTGATCAAGATAGTTAGTAGCACGGTCGGCCTCAAACTGGTAATTGCCATCTGCATCCATGTAAAACAGCCCAAGGTTTTCGAATTCAACCTTCTTGCCCGATTCAAGTGAATACCTTATCTCTTTTACCACATCGTCAAGGTATGCAGCCACCTGTTCAACCGGCCGGTCTTCCTTTTTTGCTATATATTCGGGCAGGAGCCTGCCACCTTCCCTTGGCTCCGGGCTGAAATCAGCTATCTTGGAAGGGGATTCAACTATCTTCTTTTCGGGTATGAACCTTGCAGGAATATACCTGGTCGAGAATGTCCCAAATCCAGTCAGTGTCACGGACTCATGAGTGAATAGCAGGTCGCTGATATATTTGCCGATCTTCATGTTACAGAAGGATTTATTAAGTTTTCATACTGTTAATTGCCTCAAGGTCTTCCGGTGTATCTACCGGAAGGCTTTCCGTATATGTTTCTTCTACGAAAATTTCATAATCTTGTTGCAACCACCGGAGCTGTTCCAGTTTTTCGGCCTTCTCAAGGCTGCTCTCAGGTAGTTTTACAATTTCCCGAAGGGTTTTTGCCCTGAACCCGTAAATACCTATGTGGCTGTAATATACAGTATTTTTTATACCTGTTTCCACCCGTGTATAGGGAACCGGCGACCTGCTGAAATACAAGGCCCTGCCGGAGGATGAAATTACCACTTTTACCCGGTTGGGATCATTGATCTCCGGTTTGTCCACAATCTTTTTTACCAGTGTGGCTATATTCCTGCCTGGAACCCTGAGTATTTTGGTGAGCCTTGTGACCTGGCCCGGGTCAATGAACGGTTCATCACCCTGTATGTTTATAATGCAGTCATCTTCGTTATACTTCCCATTGCGGTTCAGGTGGTCAAATGCCTCCAGGCAGCGGTCGGTGCCTGAAAGGTGATCCGTCCGGGTCATTACGGCTTTACCGAAACTGTTCACATGATCCAGTATCCTTTTATCGTCGGTTGCCACCACCACCTCACTCAGTTCCCTGCATTTTAAGACCTGCTCATAGACCCTTTTGATCATTGTAACACCCCTAACCATTGCCAGGGGCTTCCCCGGAAACCTGCTTGAGGCATATCTTGCTGGTATTATACCTATGAACTGCATATACTAATGCTTGGAGGTCATTATCTTTTTTTGCAGTATGGCATGTGCGGGCAGCCTAGAAAAGGCCGTGTATCTCTGCGTCTATTTTCCTGACCACCTCTCCCAGATCCTCCTGCCTTTCGCTGAACTTTATTGTATCTACATTAATAATGAGAAGCTTCCCGAGGTCGTAACCCCCGATCCATTCCTCATACCTCTCATTGAGTTTTTTCAGGTAATCCAGCCGTATACTGTTTTCATACTCCCTGCCTCTTTTCTGGATCTGGCTTACCAGTGTCGGGACGCTGGCCCTTAGGTATATAAGTAGGTCCGGCGGTTCAATAAATGTGCTCATCAGCTCAAAAAGGCTCGAGTAGTTATTGAAATCCCTTGACTCCATAAGGCCCATATCATGAAGGTTAGGGGCAAATATCCGGGCATCCTCATAAATTGTGCGGTCCTGTATTACCTTCTTGTTCTTCTTGCGGATTTCCACAACCTGTCTGAACCGGCTGTTAAGAAAATAGACCTGAAGATTAAAGGACCATCGCTTCATGTCCTCGTAGAAGTTGTTCAGGTATGGGTTTGTGTCCACATCCTCAAAGTGTGCCTCCCAGCCGTAATGCTTTGAAAGAAGGCCTGCTAGAGTGGTTTTCCCGGATCCTATATTCCCGGCAATGGCAATATGCATACTTACATAAACTTAGGGGTTTAAACAAAAATACACTTTCTTTTATTCTAATCAAATGCAGAAGGATCTTTAAGGAACTCAAGGATCTCGTCAACATATTTCCGGTTGTTGTACAGGCGGGGAACCTTGTTCTGCCCCCCTATCTTTCCCTTTGATTTGAGCCAGTTAAAAAATGTCCGCTTGGGCACAACCGTTATCTTGGGTCTTTTCAGCATAAGGTCAGAACTCCTTTTTGCCTCATAGTCAGAGTTTAGCTCCTTGAGCTTGTTGTCGAGTATCTCAGCAAAGCGGTCGATGTCCTTTGGCTCCTTTTCAAACTCAATAATATACTGGTGGGCTGCCGACTGCTTATCATCCAGGTAAACAGGTGCCGCGGTATATTCGCTGATTATCGAAGATGTCTCGTCACTTGCCGTCTTAAGTGCGATATCGGTGTTATCAACAATCACCTCTTCTCCGAAAGCATTGATGAAATTCTTTGTCCGTCCCGATATCCTTATCCTGTAGGGTGACAGGCTTGTAAACCTAACGGTGTCACCGATAAGGTAGCGCCAGAGGCCGGTATTCGTGCTGATCACCATTGCATAATTTGTGTCAGTGTCAACCTCTGAAAGGGGGATCGCCTTCTGGCCGGGCTGCCCGTAGCTGTCCATTGGCACAAACTCATAAAATATACCGTAATCGAGCATAAGCAGCATGTCACCCGAGTCTTTTTGGTCCTGTATCCCGAAAAAACCCTCGGATGCATTGTAAGTTTCCAGGTATTGCATTTTAGGGTCAGGGATTATTTTCTCAAACTGTCTTTTATAAGGTGCGAAACTAACCCCTCCGTGGATGAACAGCTCCAGGTTAGGCCATACTTCGGTAATATTGTCCCTTCCTGTTATTTCCAGTATCCTTTTCAGGAGTATAAGGTTCCAGGAAGGTACTCCGCTGATGCTGGTAACGTTCTGGCTGTATGTTGCATGTGCGATCTTGTCGAGTTTCTCCTCCCAGTTTTCAAGCAAGGCAAGTGAAAGACCCGGTGTACGGAATATATCCCCGTAAAAAGGTGTGTTCTGCAGCAGTACGGCAGAGAGATCACCAAAAAATACCTTGCTGTTGAACTCGCTTACCTTGTGACTGCCGCCCATTATAAGGCCTTTGCCGTCAAACACCCGGGTTCCGGGGTTGCTGCTGCAAAATATTGACATCACGTCCCTGCCTGCCCTGTAGTGACAGTCTGATAACGCCTCCCTGCTGATAGGTATGAACTTGCTTCTGTCACTGGTGGTTCCGGAAGATTTCGCAAACCATTTTATTTTAGTCGGCCACAGTACCTGTTGTTCCCCCTGTAGCATCCTGTCTATGTAGGTTTTGACATCAGTGTAGTCCTGCAGCGGCACCCTGTCGCGGTATTCGTTGTAGGAATTGATTTCGCTGTAACGAAACTTTTTACCCCATTCGGTGCTGCTGGCAAAGCTCAGCAGCTTGTTAAGCGTATTTTCCTGTACCTCGTCAGGATGTGACATAAAATACTCTATACGGGATATGCGTTTCCTTAAAAACCATGAAACTACACTGTTAATGAATGACATTTTTATGTTTTTTTCAGTAGAATCAACTACAAAAGTAAATTAAATTTTTTCATTTGGACTTACCGGCATTACATTGTCGATGGTTCTTGTTGGAACTGTGAATTCAGCATGTTATTAAAAGTCTTAATTTTGATAATCCAAAATGGATAAATAAAAAAAAAGATCAGTTGGGTTTGATAGGCAAAATAACCGGGCTGGAGATATACTCCAAAAAGCAGCGCTGGAAGCTTTACCTGCTTGCGTTTGCGGCCCTTATAGTTATTGCCTCGCTCTATTATACCGATACAATGGTAAGGAAAATTGAGCGGGATGAGCGTCAGCGCGTTGAGCTGTGGGCTGAGGCAATACAAAAAAGGGAGACGCTCTTGCAGGAGAATGAGAGGCTCTTTGATGTGATACAGGCCGAGGAGCAGAAAAGGGTCGATCTTCTAAGGCAGGTGTACGGCAGGTTGGGCAGGGAGAACTACGGTGGTGAAGAACTTACATTCTACACCAATATACTGGAGAGCAACACTACGATTCCGCTGGTTATGACTGACGAGGGCGGGGAGATTCTCTCTGACAACAACCTGGACAGCCGCTTTTTTGATGAAAACAACAGGCTGAAGTATGATTACCTTGAGGGCGAACTTGCCGATTACTTTTCCAGGTACCCTCCCATGACCTTTACGATAATTGACGGGCAGCGGTTTATTTACTACCAGGACTCCAGGGTCTTTACCGAAATACAGGATGTAATGAGAGACCTTACTGACTCATTTCTCTCAGATATTGTCATAAACTCTGCGAACGTTCCCGTTATTGTCGTTGACTCACAAGGCTCTGAGCTCATTGCACACGGTAATATTGAAGGGGTTGATTTTGACAAAGAGGAAGAGGTGAGCCGGTTGATTGAGACAATGACCGGGAGGACACGTTTTTTATCTGTCAGCCTGCCAACTTACGGCCAGTGTTACGTCTATTATTCAAGCTCATTGTTACTTACACAACTTAGGTACTATCCCGTATTCCAGTTCCTGCTTATAGGGATTTTCCTGTTTGTTTCATACATGCTGTTCAGCATTGCCCGCAACGCCGAGCAGAACCAGGTTTGGGTAGGAATGTCAAAGGAGACCGCACACCAGCTTGGCACCCCTCTCTCTTCCCTGATGGCCTGGCTGGAGATACTCAGGATGAAGGGGCTGGATGATGATACCATACAGGAGATCTCGAAAGATGTCAAAAGGCTTGAAAATATTACTGAAAGGTTCTCAAAGATAGGCTCTACCCCCAGGCTGGATGAAAAGGATATTACCGCATCGGTGAATGAAGTGGTCGAATATATGAAAAAGAGGAGCCCGAAAAAAGTCTCCTTCATGGTTGCAGCACCTGAAAAATATGTTGTGGTTCCGCATAACCCGAACCTGTTTGGCTGGGTAATTGAGAACCTTTTGAAGAATGCCATAGATGCCATGCACGGCTCCGGCAGGGTCTATATTACCATTGATGACAATCCCGGACAGGTTATAGTGGATGTTTCGGACGATGGCAAGGGTATTCCGCATAACAAGCACAAGACAATATTCAACCCGGGGTATACCAGCAAGAAAAGCGGATGGGGACTGGGGTTGTCGCTTAGCAAGAGGATTATAGAGCATTACCATGGGGGAAAGCTATTTGTCAGGCATTCGGCCAAAAACAGCGGTACCACTTTCAGGATAATCTTGAACAAATAATCATATATGAGAAAAACAGGGCCTTTACTGTATTTATTGGTCTGCACCCTGATAATAACTGCCTTCTCACTACCCGGTGCAGACAGGATTAAGCTCACCATGTTCAGCCAGAGCCTACAGGGTGGCAGGGCTGCAAGCTTCCAGGCCGAACTCTACTACCAGTCGGTTGACGGAAGGCTGGTGACAATATTCGGTGACCCCCTTGATCATGTTATGGTAACAAACAGGCATGGGGAGCTGCTGGTGTATGATCCCGGCGAGAACACAGTATACAGGAGGCAAAGCATGGAGTACAGTTCGGAGAACAACCTGGTTTACTTCTTCCTGCATGGAAAAACCCGCGATCTGGGACTTCGCGACCTGGGGTTTATTCAGTCACGAACTGAATTTGAGCAGGGTCTTATGATCTCCCGCTGGGAAGCTCCAGCCTCCCTTTCACACCTTTTCTCGCACATAGAACTGGTGCATGAAGACTATATGCCTGTTTATGCAGGCTATTACGATGCATCCGGGGATTTAGTGAAGAAGGTCTATTACTCAGAATACGAGGTCTTCCCGGACCTTATACTTCCGAAACTCATCACCGAGTTCAACTACCTGCCTGGAGGTGACTCCATAATTAACAGGGTCAGGTTTTCGGATGTAAGAATAAACAGGCAGGCTGAAAGCAATTGGTTCGATTTTGAAATTCCGGATGATGCAAAGGTTATTGATTAATACTCTGTTGTGTTTGCCTCTTTTATTAACTGGTGCAGAGCTTTCTGCCACTGGCGGTGGTAAAGAGGGTGACCGGCAGCTTATAAGGCAACAGGTTGAAGAACGTCAGGCGGTTGCAGTATCCGGGTCAGGAGTGAGGTTTATGCCATCCAGGGGTCAGGGTGTTATCTCCAGGTATAATCCGGCCCGTATTTTGTTCGGCGGCATGATGTATGTCTATCAGGGCCTTATAAGTCCCCAGCTTCCGTCTGAATGCCTCTACCATACCTCCTGTTCTGCATTCAGTATGGAACTGATATCTGAATTTGGTTTCACCAGGGGTATTATATTTACATCCGACAGGTTGATGAGATGTAACCGTGTCGCCGCCCTTGATATTCATCCCTTTTTCATCCATGAGTCTTCTGGCAAGGCAGTAGAGGGAACAGGCGTATACAGGTCAGTGGAAGATAAATCTGAAAGCAATCTTGAGGATTGAGCCAAAACATGAACAATACCGGCTATCTTTTATCTGCAGGTGGAATAATACCGGTTGTAATGCTGTTTGTCCTTTTGTTTATGGCAAAGCCCTGCAGTGCATCTTCTGGGGATTTGACAGATGAGGATTTCAGTAAAGAGACCAGGTTCATACTCTACCTTATGGGCAGGGGTGACCTGGATGAGAGCCTATTTTTGATAGACAGGCTGGAGCCTTCAGGCATGCACCAGGCCGATAGTTTGAGCTATCTCGGGGGCTGGGTTCTGTATATGCAGCAAAGGCTAGAGGAGTCAGCATCACGCTTGCTGAATGTTTCCGAAACCAGCCCTTTTTATCACAAATCCCGGTTTTTCGGGGCATACAATCTGGCCCATACAGGGAACACCTCACAGGCTTCTGCAGAGCTTTCAGCCATCAGGGTAGGAGGGGGAAGCATGCATGAAGCAATGAGAGATTTCCAGATGGGTGGTGTTGCCCTGCTGGAGAGGGATTTTGGCACATATGAGCACTACCAGCAGGGTTTTTCCGGAAGTTATCACGTCATGGCAAGGGAGGAGAGTCAGATGAGGCTCCATTATGACAAACTTCGTGATAACCCACCCCGGTCGGCCTTCGTCGGGGGTCTGTTGTCGGCTGCTGTGCCGGGGCTTGGCAGGGTATATGCAGGCAAGGCCCCTGAAGGTATTGTCAGCTTCCTATATGTGGCTGCAATGGGGCTTGTTAGTTATGACATATACAGGGGAAGGGGTGCGCAAAGCCCATGTTTTGTGATTTCTGCGACCACAACCGGAATATTTTACATTGGGAACATAGCAGGCAGTGCTGCTGCCGTAAGAAGGTCTAATGAAGAGTTCAGACATGAAATTAATCAGCGCATTTTGTTCGATATGCATATTCCTCTGCGTAACGCCTTTAACTGAAGCAAATGACAGCAGGGATGCGGCGAAGTGGATGACCAGGGCTGACAGCCTTTCCGGGGAGGCTGTGTGGTTTGAGGCGGCCATAGCCTATGAGAGGGTCTATTACCTTTCGGATGATCCGGTCTTGAGAGTGAAGGCAAACCTTGCCAAGGCTGATGCACTAAAGCAGCTGGGTGAATACTCCAGGGCTGCAGATGATTTACAGCGTTCCCTGGTTTTCCCTGGAAATGATTCTCTGCGGCTTGAAGTACTCTTCCAGCTTTCATTGTGCACATACCTGGACGGAGACTATTCCGGGGCGTTATCTTTCATGGGCCAGTTGAGGCACACCACTGATAGCGCAACTGCCTGCCCGGGGTCCGACCTGCTGGAAGGCCTTGTTCTGAGTGCACAACACAGGTGGGAGGAACTTAGGGAGCACCTCGAAAACTGGCTTGGGCAGCATCCCCGGGGCAGGCTCCTGAAAGATTCACTGGTAAGGTATTATGCTGAAAACTACCTGGCCGGTGCACCGGACCCTTTGCCCGATCCGGACCGGGCAAGGTTAATGTCAACCTTGTTACCAGGTTCTGGACAGGTATATGCAGGCAGTGCCGGCTGGGGGGTTCTTAATGCTTTTTCCCAGCTGGCCTCCCTTGGCGCATTCGCGCTTATGGCATATAACGGCTATTATTTTGCTTCAGTGATTGCAGGGCTAGGGCCATTTCAGGCGTTCTATTTCGGAGGCATCAGGCAGGCGGGGGAGTTTGCAGAACAAAACAGGAACAGCCGCCTGGAGTCATTCCGGGCGGCTGTTGATATTTTTCTTCTTGAGGTTTCAGATCAGCTTGACAGCTGAAACTTACCACATGAAGAAACTCGGGTTGTCAACATACTTAGAGATGTCGTCATTGATCAGGCCTATCAGAAGAACTACCCAGTCGACGAATGCAACTATGCCACACCCACCGAGGGTCAGTATATATCCTATAATAGTACCTGTTGAGGTGCCAAGGTAGGCACGGTGAATACCCAGCGGGCCGACAAACCATGCAAGAATGAATGCAATTGCAGGGTCCTTTTCATTGGCTGTAAGCATACTTGTGCTGGTAGCTGCCGTTGAAAGGGGTGACATACTGCTCATCTCAAACATATCCACCTGCTCAGCCTTTTCGAACATCAGGTCAACGGAGGCATTATCCAGGTAGTAGCTGCTTGCACCCGCATTTGCAGCGAATACGCCTGCAAAAATGATCAGGAGTGTAAAGGTGGCTTTCTTCATAGTGACTGGTTTTTTGCTTAATAGATTTTTGTTCTGATAACAAATATATGCAAACCTTTTAGAATTACAAATAATATCGTACGCCGATGTTAAATTTCAGCTGATCGAAGCCGCTAAGGAAGAGTTTGGGCTCAGCAAATATTGAGAAGCCACCAATATTGTACTCAACCCCGCCTCCTATACCTAGTCCGAGTTCACTGTCTGAACTGCTTTCCGATCCGTAACCGGGAATATCCATCGATACCCGTGAGTAGTGAATACCCAGTGCACCGATTCCATAAAGCAGCAGCTCATCCTGGTTGTAGAAAATGTAGTGGAAGTTACCGTTGATCTCAAGCGCGGTCCAGGAATAACTGTAGGACTGACCAAATGAAGACCCGGCGTGATCGTCAGTAAGCCAGTAAGTAAGATCACCACCGACCCTCATATTCTCATTTATGAAATATGTGGCCCCAGCCCTTATACCTAACTCTTCAATGTCAAAACCGTAGGTGATGCCGGCATTTATTGCTATCTGGCCCTCCTCGAATTCAGTCTGGGCACTGGCATTAAAGCTGATGGCTGTCAGTAAAAAAGATGCCATCAGGGTAACTGTGAATCGTTTCATTTGTTTCATTTTACTCCTTTTTTAGTTTGTAATTGATGAATGGAATCCCTTGATTTGGGGTAATTTGTTTTTTTGTATCAATTTACCTGCAATTTCTACGAAAAGTAAAGTTATGGTTTTTTTTGAATTGGACAAATGTTTTATGGCGGTTTTATCATATGTTTGTTTGATCTACATTTTCAACGCATGGAAATCCCCATTGTTCAAATCAGGTGCACCACAAGGCGAGGGGGGTGAAATGAAAACAGGCTGTCCCTCTAACCGGAACAGCCTGTAAAAGTTCAATACAGCCCTTTTCAGGGCTTGCGTTTGCGAATGTTTTGTTACTTCTTCTCCTTTTTGAAACACATAAACCAGTCGAGGCAGTATTTGTCCTCTTCCTGGGTTTCAACCCTGTCCCTGGCCACCCCGCAAGAACCCGGAGGGGGAATTATCACATCATCTCCAGGCTGCCAGTTTGCCGGCGTGGCTATCTGCTCCTTGTCGGCCTTCTGCATTGCAATGATCATCCTTTTGATCTCGTCCATATTCCTGCCGGTGCTAAGCGGGTAGTAGAGTATAGCCCTGACCTTTGCTTCCGGGTCCATTATGAATACGGCGCGGACTGCCTGAGTTGTGGAGGCATTGGGCTGCACCATTCCGAATTTTTTGGAGACATCCATCTTAAGATCCTCGATTACCGGGAAGTTAACCTCCACGTCCTTCATCCCGTTGAACTCGATCTTCTCCTTTATGGTCCTGAGCCAGGCTATGTGAGCGTAAATACTGTCGATTGACAAACCTATAAGTTCGGTGTTGAGCTTGCGGAAATCCTCCTGCATTGTTGCAAATGTCATGAACTCGGTAGTACACACCGGTGTAAAGTCGGCCGGGTGGCTGAAAAGTATAACCCACTTACCCTTGTAATCTTCCGGGAAATTAAGAGGGCCCATTGTGGTCTTCGCCCTAAATGAAGGGGCTGGATCACCAATAAGAGGCATCCGTACAACGTCTTCCTGAACTGTCTTATTCTCTTCCATGATATAGAGTTTTTAGTTTATGAAAAATTTTGAATTTTAAACAATGATAAAAAAAGAATTATTTCTTTAAAAACCCTAACAATCATAATCCAAAAATGTTTAGTGTTAAACGGAATATCCCCGAAAAGACATAAAAGCTTATATTTGCCATCATAGCCAAAAGATGTCCAATCTAAGAAACTTATTGTCCCATGAAAAGACTTTTATTCTCTCTATTGATCCTGATCCTTGCCATTCCGGCTGCCGTTGCACTAAACGGTGAGGCAAGGCTTTTGCGTTTCCCTGCATTGCACGGGGAGCAGATCGTGTTTACATATGCCGGTGACCTTTACACAGTTGACCGTCAGGGAGGGGTGGCACGCAAACTTACCAGCCACCCGGGTTACAAGATGTTTGCCCGTTTCAGCCCTGATGGCAGCAGGATAGCCTTTACCGCCCAGTATGACGGAAATACAGAGGTCTATCTGATGCCTGCCGGAGGGGGAGTACCCGAGCGGCTTACCTTTACGGCGACGCTTGGCCGGGACGACCTGTCCGACAGGATGGGCCCCAATAATATTGTGATGGGCTGGAAAGACAATGAAAATATCGTTTTCCGCTCACGCAAGCGCTCCTTTAACTCTTTCAAGGGCGGGTTATACACTGTCGGCACCGGGGGTGGCCTGCCGGAACAGATACCCGTACCGGAGGGAGGCTGGATAAGCTTCTCGGATGATGGTAGCAGATTTGTATACAACAGGGTTTTCAGGGAGTTCAGGACATGGAAGTACTACGGAGGCGGCATGGCCGATGACCTGTGGCTTCATGTCAATGCAGATCTCGGCCAGGCGCGCAACAACGGTCGGCTGTCGTTGATCCACTTCACACGCCGGGGCGAGGCCATCGTGCCGGATTTGCGGATCGCCAGGCGGTATGTCGATCTGTGGGAAAAGCATGTCGGTGAACCGTCGACCATTATTTTGACGGTCTGGTCCGGAGCGAGAAACAGGCGC
>PWNY01000028.1 GCA_003557805.1 Bacteroidales bacterium
CGATCAAACCATTAGCTGACCGGGTTCTTGTAGAACCGGCCCCGGCAGAGGAAAAAACCTCAGGTGGTATTATAATACCGGACACCGCAAAAGAAAAACCCCAGATGGGAACAGTAGTTGCAGTTGGTGACGGTACAAAGGACAATCCGGTAACAGTCAAGGTAGGTGACAAGGTATTGTACGGCAAATATGCCGGTACAGAATTGACCCACGATGGCAAGGATTACCTCATAATGCGTGAATCAGACATTTATGCCGTTGTGTAACATCGTGAACTCAAGTATTTAACAAACAAATAAAAATTAGAATGTCATGGCTAAAGAGATAACCTTTAACCTGGAAGCGAGAAACGCTTTGAAAAAAGGTGTTGATAAAATGTCAAACGCAGTTAAGGTAACATTGGGCCCTAAAGGTCGCAATGTCATCATGGATAAGAAATTCGGGGCCCCGGTCATTTCAAAGGACGGAGTTACTGTTGCAAAGGAGATTGAACTGGAAGACCCGGTTGAGAACATGGGTGCCCAGATGGTAAAGGAAGTGGCCAGCAAAACTGCTGATGTTGCCGGTGACGGTACAACCACGGCAACAGTGCTTGCCCAGTCAATCATTCACAGTGGCCTTAAGAATGTTGCAGCCGGTGCTAACCCGATGGACCTAAAACGCGGTATTGACAAAGCAGTACAGGAGGTAATTAAAAACCTTCGCAAACAATCCAAAGAGGTCGGAGACAGCATAGAGAAGATCGAGCAGGTAGCATCAATTTCTGCAAATAACGACATTTCGATAGGCAAGCTCATTGCTGAGGCGATGTCAAAGGTTAAAAAAGAGGGTGTTATCACCATTGAAGAAGCAAAAGGAACCGAAACCAGCGTACAGGTGGTTGAGGGAATGCAGTTCGACCGTGGCTATATAAGCCCCTATTTCGTTACTGACACCGAAAAGATGGAAACGGTCTTCGAAGATCCATACATCCTTATATATGACAAGAAGATCAGCACGATGAAGGACTTTCTGCCGGTACTGGAAAAAGTGGTTCAGTCAGGCAAGCCCCTTCTTATCATTGCCGAGGATGTTGACGGTGAAGCACTGGCAACTCTTGTTGTAAACAAACTTCGCGGATCTCTCAAGATCGCTGCAGTTAAGGCACCCGGATTCGGTGATCGCCGCAAGGCAATGCTTGAAGATATAGCTATACTCACAGGCGGAACTGTTATAAGTGAGGAACAGGGCTACAAGCTCGAAAACGCAGACCTTTCCCACCTAGGTACAGCTGAAAAAATTACTATAGACAAGGACAACACAACCATAGTAAGCGGAAAAGGTGACAAGGAAAACATCAAGGCCCGCATCAACCAGATAAAGGCCCAGATGGAAAACACAACAAGCGACTATGACAGGGAGAAACTCCAGGAGCGCCTGGCCAAGCTTGCCGGTGGTGTTGCCGTACTCTATGTGGGTGCAGCAAGTGAAGTTGAGATGAAGGAGAAGAAAGACCGCTTTGACGATGCCCTGCACGCAACCCGCGCGGCAGTGGAGGAAGGCATAGTTCCCGGAGGAGGAATTGCCTATATCCGCTCACTTGAGGCACTGGTAAAGTTCAAGGGAGACAACGCGGACGAAAATACAGGAATAGACATAATACGCAGGGCACTCGAAGAGCCGCTTCGTTTGATCGTTGAAAATGCCGGTATTGAGGGATCAATTGTCGTGCAAAAGGTCAAGGAAGGCAAGAACGACTTCGGGTTTAACGCCCGCACCGATAAGTATGAAAATCTCTATGAGGCAGGCGTTATAGACCCGACAAAGGTTACCCGTGTAGCTCTGGAGAATGCTGCCTCAATAGCTGGCATGCTGCTTACAACCGAATGCGTGCTCGCCGATATCCCGGAAGAAAAACCGGATGCCCCGCCAATGAACCCTGGAATGGGCGGAATGGGCGGAATGATGTAATCATACCAACCAAATATATACATCATGAGCGAAGCGGCCCCAGGGCCGTTTCGCTTTTTTTATTCTTTCAGGGTCATCTCGGCCTCCAGCCGGTCAAAAAAATAACTCTCTCCCGGCAGGGATCTTACTGTGTATTCAAGGGATATAATGCTGCCACTCAGTACACCCTGACCCTCAAACTCAAAAATATTATGCTGCTGGGGGAATATATAAAGTTCATTGCCTTCAACCGAAGCTGAAACATCAACATCGAAATTGTAGAAATTTGAAATGATCAACCCATCTTCAGTATCCATGTCCTTTCTTATCCTTACCTGGTAGTCTTCCCTTACTGCAAAGGTCTCCAGGCTCTGCTCCCTTACCTCATAACGGCCTGTAAATTTGTTGCGTTCATCATCGTCATCCCTGGAGCATGATACCGCCAATGGCGCTATAAATGCAAGTATTATGATAAGTTTGGCATTGTTCATATTTTCAGGTTTTTGATAATCGTTAATATCCCGTCATGGTATGAATGAGGTGACCGAGTTCCGTAACCCCCCGAACTCAACCAGGTCAAGTCTTGCCCTTCCAACTACAAGGCCTGACTCGGCCCTCACAGGCATTTTGTTCTTGTCATCCGATATCCACAGGGTCATGGGATATGGCTGGCTGAAAACAGCACCCTCTAGCACCTGGGGTTTGAACCTGAGGGTGTTGAAGGTGCCCAGGCTTGTGGTTATCTGTTCACGGCCTTCAAAAAGTATACGGCTCACATAAACTGTGTCCCGGTGGAAAAGCTCAAGCTCGAATGAGTCACCGGGCCTGGCTGACTCAACATCGAAAGTACGCGCATAATAGAAGGCTGAAATTATATCCTGGACGAAGGGAGAGGTATGCACCACGGTGTCCGGAGTTGTAGCTGTGCTGTTTTCAAGGTCGAACCAGATATCGGCATTCCTTCTGTACCTGCCCTCACGTATGGTCTTATAAAACCTAACCGGGGCAACGTACTCTTCTTGCAGGTATGATTCATAAAGGTTTTCCACGGTGAAAAACCAGTTAAAGACACCCCGGGTGTTTGCCTGCCCGACAATCTTCATGGTAGGCTGGCCCCCCACCATGACCCTTTCCGGAAGAATGCGGAGTGAAGCCTCCCCGGCAGTAACGTTGCCGGTAACACGGCTGTAGTACATTGCACGGAACACGAACACCTCTCCCCTTCCAAATGCGGTGTTTTCAACTTGTCTCTCAGGCTGCTGGCTATTGAGGGGACCTGACCAGGCCAAAAGCCCGGCAGTTATAACAAAAAGCAGCAGGGGGACCGTAACCCCCCAGAACCATCTTCGCAAATCCGGGGTAAAAACAAGAGGTCTTACGCCACTCATATTGTCATACCACTATATTTACAATCCTTCCGGGAACGACAATCACCTTTCTGGGACTCTGGCCTTTAAGCCATTTTTCAGCCTCCGGGGATTCAAGTACGGCCTTTTCAACCTCCTCCTTGCTGCTGCCGGCCGGGAGCTCCATCTTGAACCTTGTCTTCCCGTTAAAGGAAACGGGATAAAGTACTTTTTCGTCTGTCACAAGTTCACTATCCCACTCCGGAAAGCCTGCAAGCGCCACACTCTCCTGGTTTCCAAGCAGGTTCCAGAGCTCTTCACCTATATGAGGGGCAAAGGAGGAGACCATTATGCTGAGCGGCTCAAGGATCTCCCTTTTATTGCAGCCCAGGTCCGTCAGTTCATTCACGCAGACCATAAAGGCACTCACGGCAGTGTTGAACGAAAACCTTTCGATGTCCTCACTAACCTTTTTTATGCACTTGTGAAGGGTTTTCAGCTCCTGCTCCGAGGGCGCATCTTCCGATATACAGGGTCTGTTGTCCCTGTCGTGAAACAGCCGCCAGAGCTTCCTGATAAACCTGAAGACCCCTTCAATACCGTTGGTGTCCCATGGTTTGGCCTGTTCTACAGGCCCCAGGAACATTTCATAAAGACGCAGCGTATCGGCGCCGTATTTCTCTATCAGGTCATCCGGGTTCACGACATTGTGGAATGACTTGGACATCTTCTCAACTTCCCAGCCACATATGTATTTCCCGTTCTCCAGGACAAATTCGGCATCCCGGTATTCCGGGTTCCACTTCTTGAATGCCTCTATGTCAAGAGTATCATTGTCGACAATGTTAACATCAACATGTATGGGTATTGTATCGTAGCTCTCTTTAAGTCCGTGCGAGATAAAACGGTTCACGCCCTTCTGCCTGTAGACAAAATTTGACCTGCCCTGTATCATCCCCTGGTTTATAAGCTTTTTAAACGGTTCATCCTCTACCACCACGCCAATATCAAAAAGAAACTTGTTCCAGAAACGCGAATAAATCAGGTGCCCTGTAGCATGTTCAGCGCCGCCAACATAGAGGTCAACGTTCTGCCAGTATTCTACAGCCTCCCTGGAAACCAATTCATCATCGTTGCGTGGATCCATGTAACGTATGTAGTATGCACTCGAACCGGCAAACCCGGGCATTGTATTGCACTCAAGCGGGTAACCATCACCTGTTTCCCAGTTCTTTGCCCTTGCCAGCGGGGGCTCACCACTCTCCGTAGGCAGGTATTTGTCGACAGGGGGCAGTTCAAGCGGCAGTCCGGATTCAGGCAGCACATATGGTATACCATCCTTGTAATATACCGGGAAAGGTTCTCCCCAGTACCTCTGGCGGCTGAATATAGCATCCCTCAGGCGATAGTTAACCCTTGCCTCACCTATACCTTTACCTTCAAGCTTTTGTATGACCGCCTTTATTGCTGCCGGAACATCCATGCCATTAATAAAGCCGCTGTTTATTATTTTGCCATCCCCGTCATATGCACCATCTGAGATATCCCCGCCTCCGCTTACAACTTCAACAACCGGCAGGCCAAAATGCTTTGCAAACAAATGGTCACGGCTGTCATGACCGGGAACGGCCATTATGGCACCGGTGCCGTAACCGGCAAGAACATAGTCAGCAATGTACACGGGTATATCTTCACCGGTAAAGGGATGTACTGAATATGCACCGGTAAACTGCCCCGATACCACTTTAACCTCGGTCATCCTTTCCCTCTCAGATTTGTTTCCTGCCTTTTTTATGTACTCATCAACCTTCTCACGGTAATCACCGGTGGTGATCTTGCCTACCAGTTCATGTTCCGGGGCCAGGACCATGAATGTCGCACCGAAAATTGTGTCAGGCCTGGTGGTGAAAACCTCAATGCTTTCATCGTGACCCTTCAGGGGGAAAAAGATCGTAGCTCCCTCTGACCGCCCTATCCAGTTCCTTTGAATATCCTTCAGTGAATCACTCCATTCAAGACCCTCAAGGCCATTAAGCAACCGTTCGGCGTATGCAGTTATACGCAAAAACCACTGTTTCATTCTTTTGCGTTCAACCGGATGTCCCCCCCTAACGGAATATCCCTCCTTTACCTCATCATTTGCCAGTACCGTTCCCAGCCTGGGGCACCAGTTAACAAAAGTATCTGACAAATAGGCAAGCCTGTAATTCATCAGCACATCCCTTCTCTTCCTTTCGTCCATCTTCATCCACTCAACTGCAGTGAAGTTCTCAACGGGGCCAGATGCAGCGTCAAGATCTATATTGCCGCATCTTGCAAACACCTTCTCAAGCTCAATAATGGGTTCAGCACGGTTTGTGCGGTTGTTATAGTAATGATTGAACAGCTGGATAAAGGTCCACTGCGTCCATTTATAATAGGAGGGATCACATGTTCTTACCTCCCTGTCCCAGTCATAACTGAAACCGATCTTGTCAAGTTGCTCCCTGTATCTTTTTATATTGTTCTCTGTAGTAATTGCAGGATGCTGGCCTGTTTGAATGGCGTATTGTTCCGCCGGCAGCCCGTAGGCATCATAACCCATGGGGTGGAGCACATTGAACCCCTTTTGCCTTTTGTACCTTGCATATATATCCGATGCAATATAACCAAGCGGGTGACCCACATGCAGCCCTGCCCCGGATGGGTAGGGGAACATGTCCAGCACATAGTATTTTGGCCTGTCAGGGTCAACTCTTACCCTGTAAGTCTTGTTCTCTTTCCAGTACTCCTGCCACCTCTTCTCGGTTTCTCTGAAGTTGTATTCCATTGTCTTTTCTGATATTTTTTAAGCCTCTGCGTACCAGGATTGCCTGATAGTGCCATGCTTCTCAATGCAACTTCAGCTGCATTTTTCAGGCAAGGCTCCTGTTGGCCCTTATTTGACCTGCGAATTTAGTAAAAGTTCCCTTTTTTATTGTATTTTTGGGGCGTTTTTACCATTCATATTTCCCGGAAAATAAAATATTTACTTATGGATAAGGAAAAAAAGCCAGGTTTTATCCAGGATTTTCCACCTGTTTCAACACAGGAGTGGGAGGATAAGATTATAGCCGACCTCAAAGGAGCTGACTACGAAAAGAAGCTTGTCTGGAAAACCGTTGAAGGACTCAGTATCAGACCCTATTACAGGGCAGAACACCTTGAAAAAGTTTCCCATACAGGAGTCTTGCCGGGTGAGGCGCCTTACGTGAGAGGTACGGCTAATGCCGGGAACGACTGGACAATCAGGCAGGATTTCATTGATGCAGACCTGGATGAGGCAAACAAACTTGCTCTTAATGCCATTGAGAAGGGAGCCGGGTCAGTTGGTCTCAGTGCAGGCCCGGTAAAATCTGCCAGGGACCTCAGCCGTCTCCTTTCAGGCATAGAACCTTCAAAAACCCCTGTTCACTTCCTGCAGGGAGCAGATTATCCGGCCCTTTTTCAGTTAATAAAGGAGCAGGCGGGGGCATCCTCCTGGAAAGGCTCTTTTGACAATGACCCCCTGGGCTATTACATGCTTTACGGCAAGCCCCCCGAAAAGGGTGAGTTTGTAAGCAGGGGGGTGGCCGGCATGCTCATTGATGCAGGGCGTCAAGTTCCGGGGCTCAGGGTAATAACAGTGAACGGACAGCACTATCACAATGCCGGTGCAAGTATTGTGCAGGAGCTTGC
>PWNY01000225.1 GCA_003557805.1 Bacteroidales bacterium
CACTATCCCTTCGTGCCCTGAGGCGCATCGTGTTTGATGAGCCCTCGGCCAGCGCCGAAATGCCGCTAAGCAATGTGGTAACCTGTTCACCATCCTGCCTGCAGAAAAACAGCCTCTTGTTGTCTGAACCAGTCCTGCCTATCTGAATGAAGTAGCCATTAAGCGGTCCCTTCAGGTCAGAGTTGTTGCTAACAAGGTAAATCCGGGGGTGGTTGTTGTCAGATGGTGTAAAGGAGATCCTTAGCCAGAGCTCCCACTGTGCTTCATCAATGATACTGCTTTCAGTTGAAAGATATGATACTCCGGCCTTATCGTCACTCAGGCGTAGCATCCCGTTATCAACAATGAAGCTTTCATGGTTACCGGCCCAGGTTGGATCATGGGTGAAGTTCCCGTTGCTGAAATCGTCAAAAAACTGGGCCTGCAGTGACAGGGGAAATAAAATTAAAGCAAACACTGCTTTTTTACAAATATGATACATCTTTTTTTGTTTATAAAAATAGGGGGATTATATCTGTGATGATTCATTATTTTTGCTGAATTTTGCTGTTGGTTTAAAAACAGGCTTGTATGGTAATTGCATTGATCGGTGCCACTGGCATGGTGGGCCAGGTAATGATGAAAGTAATGGAGGAGAGGGGCCTCCCTGTACGGGAATTCATCCCCTGTGCTTCTTCACGTTCGCAAGGGAAAAAGGTCGTTTTCCAGGGAAGGGAATACCGGCTCGGGCTGGTCGGCGATGCCATTGATGCAAAGCCCGATATAGCTATATTTTCGGCGGGAGCTGCTGCCTCAAGGCAATATGCCGGGGCTTTTGCATCAAAAGGAACTTTCGTAATAGACAACTCATCAGCATGGCGGGGTCATGAAAATGTACCCCTTGTTGTACCTGAAATCAACGCTGGCACTATAAACGAAAAGACCAGGATAATTGCAAACCCCAACTGCAGTACAATACAGATGGTCCTGCCGCTTGCCCCGGTTCACCGCGAGTACGGCTTAAAACGCCTGGTTATTTCAACATACCAGTCGGTAACCGGAACGGGTGTAAAAGCGGTACAGCAGCTAAATGACGAAAGAGCCGGCATTGAAGGTGAAAAGGCCTATCCTCACCAGATAGACCTGAACTGCCTTCCACACGGAGGGGATTTTGATGAAAGCGGTTATACTTCAGAGGAGCTTAAGCTGGTTAACGAAACCAGGAAGATACTGAATGATCCCGGGATAAAGATAACTGCAACCGTTGTGCGCGTTCCTGTTACAGGAGGGCACTCGGAAGCAGTCAATGCAGAGCTTGGCAGGGATTTCTCTATCACTGACATAAAAAGGCTCCTTGGTGAAACAGCAGGAGTTGAGGTAATGGATGACCCACAGGCCAACTTCTATCCGATGCCTGTTAATGCAGCCGGAAGGGATGAGGTATTTGTCGGGCGTATCAGAAGGGACACATCGGTCCCCTATGGCCTTAACATGTGGATTGTAGCGGATAACCTGCGCAAGGGTGCTGCGACCAATGCAATTCAGATCGCTCAATACCTGATAGAAAAGAAGCTGGTAAAGTGAGCATTGCCTCAAATGAATGATCTGCGGAAACAGGGGTTGATATAATTTTCTTATTTTTGCATCCTGCTGTCCAGCAAGCAAATTATGGCCATAAAAGTGGCTAAACCCAAAAGACTGGATTCAAATGGAAAAGTGGCTGGTAGTTGTAAACCCGAATGCAGGTATCGGGAAAGTAAGCCGTGACTGGGGCAAAATATCCAATTTGCTTGACAGGCATGGGTTTGATTACCAGGCCGTGTTTACGGAAAGGCCGACACATGCGACAGAGCTGGTTAAAGAGAATATAGCTGCGGGATTCAGGAAAATAATTGCCGTTGGCGGAGACGGAACCATGAATGAGACAGTTAACGGCATCCTTTTGCAGGATGTTTTGCCAAGCACAGATGTCAGTGTTGGAATGATCTCTGTCGGCACTGGTAATGACTGGATCAGGACATACAATATCCCCATGGACTACGAAAGCTCCATAAAAATACTAAAACAGGGATATACCATGTTTCAGGATGCTGGAATTGTTAAGTTCTATAACTCCAGCAACCAGAGCCAACGATATTTTGTCAATATGGCCGGCTTTGGTTTTGACGGCCTTGTTGCACAAAAAACCAATGCCGATAAATACAGGGGAAAAGGGAACCCACTGCTTTACCTGAAGCACCTTGTGGGTTCACTATTCTCATACAAGTCATGCAATACGACAGTCAAAATTGACGGGCATATATATTCAGGAAAGGTCTTCAGTATCGGTGTCGGTATTGGGAAGTACAACGGTGGGGGAATGAAGCAGACTCCCGATGCAAAACATGATGACGGCCTGTTCGACCTGACCGTAATAAAGGACATCAAGAAGTGGTCGGTAATTACAGGTGTACGCCGTCTTTACAATGGCACCATCAAAAAACACAAAAGAGTTGAAACATTCATGGGTAAAAGGATAATCGTGGATTGCGACAGCCAGCTACTGCTTGAGGCAGACGGTGAGTCCCTGGGCCACTCCCCTTTTGAGTTCGACATATTACCCAGAAGTGTAAAGATCATAGTTAACATAAACCACTAAGGAAAAAACCAACAGAGTGAATATGACCAAAGGAGAGGACCTTTTTAAAAAAATAACCGCACACTGCAAGGAGTACGGGTTCATTTTCCCCTCAAGCGAAATATATGACGGGTTGAGCGCAGTGTATGATTACGGTCACAATGGGACTGAGCTGAAAAACAATATAAAGGATTACTGGTGGAAATCCATGGTACAGTACCATGAAAATATCGTTGGCCTGGATTCTGCAATATTCATGCACCCTGCTGTGTGGAAAGCATCCGGCCATGTCGATGCTTTCAATGATCCCCTTATTGACAATAAAGACTCAAAAAAAAGGTACAGGGCGGATGTCCTGATAGAAGACCATATTGCAAAGCTGGAGGATAAGATAAACAAGGAGGTTGCAAAGGCATCAAAACGATTCGGCGACAGCTTTGACGAGGTGATGTTCCGTAACACAAACCCAAGGGTACAGGCAAACCTGAATAAGATCGAAGAGATCAAAAGCCGGTTTGTTCCCGCAATGGAACAAGGAAAGCTGGACGAGATAAAGGCGCTGATAGAAGAACTGGAAATCGCATGCCCTGTTTCCGGATCAAGGAACTGGACCGATGTAAGGCAGTTCAACCTGATGTTCAGCACCAAAATGGGTTCATCGGCCGATTCGGCTTCAGAGATCTATCTCAGGCCTGAAACAGCGCAGGGAATATTTGTTAATTACCTGAACGTACAGAAAACCGGCAGGAAGAAGTTGCCCTTCGGGATAGCACAGATCGGCAAAGCATTCCGTAACGAAATAATCGCAAGACAGTTCATCTTCCGCATGCGGGAGTTTGAACAGATGGAGATGCAGTTCTTTGTGCGTCCCGGGGATGAGCATAAGTGGTATGAATACTGGAAAGATGAGCGCATGCGCTGGCATATGGCCATGGGCATACCGGAAAGCCATTTCCGCATACACAAGCATGATAAGCTTGCCCATTATGCGAATGCAGCAGTAGATATCGAGTTTGATTTCCCGTTCGGGTTCAGGGAGCTTGAGGGAATTCACTCCAGGACCGACTTTGACCTTGGCGCCCATCAGAAACACTCAGGCAAAAAATTGCAGTACTTTGACCCTGAAACACGTGAAAGCTATGTCCCCTACGTGGTGGAAACCTCTCTTGGTCTTGACAGGCTGTTTCTTGCCATTGTAAGTTACGCCTATACCGAAGAGACACTTGAGGACGGGTCGGAACGGGTAGTAATGAAGATCCCTCCGGCGCTCGCACCAACAAAGGTCGCGGTGCTGCCCCTGGTCAAGAAAGACGGCTTGCCTGAAAAGGGCAGGGAGGTGTTTGACATGCTGAAGTATGATTTCAGCTGCCAGTATGAGGAGAAGGATGCAATAGGACGCAGGTACAGGAGGCAGGATGCAGCAGGGACCCCTTACTGCATAACGATTGACCATGAAACCCTGGAAAACAATACTGTCACTGTCAGGGAGAGAGACTCCATGAAGCAGGAAAGGGTTGACATAGAAAGAATAGCTGAGATTGTCAGGGAACGCACGGTTTTAAGACCCGCCAAAAGGCCCTGATTTTAGCTAACATAAAACCGTCAGCTCATGAAACTCAACGAGATCAAAGCGCCCGTAGAAGGCCATTTGAAAGCCTTCGAGGGTATTTTCATGAATTCCATGAAAAGCAAGGTCCCTTTGCTGGACAAGATTACCGGATATATTGTAAGGCGAAAGGGCAAGCAGATCAGACCGCTTTATGTGTTCTTTTCAGCGAACCTGTTCGGAGAGATAAATGAAAGGACCTACAGGGCAGCCTCCCTTATTGAACTGCTCCACACGGCAACCCTGATACACGACGATGTGGTGGACGACTCCAATGAAAGGAGGGGCTTCTTCTCACTTAATGCCCTCTGGAAGAACAAGATTTCCGTTTTGGTCGGCGACTATCTTTTATCAAGGGGTTTGCTGCTGTCGATCGAAAACAACGACTTTGACCTTTTGAAAATTGTTGCTGATTCAGTAAGGGAAATGAGCGAGGGTGAACTTATGCAGATAGAAAAGGCCAGGAACCTTAATGTGGATGAAGAGACCTATTTTGAGATCATAAGGAAAAAAACAGCCTCCCTGATAGCCAGCTGCATGGCATGTGGCGCTGCATCACTGAACGCACACGAAAGTGAGGTCCGGAAAATGTACCTTATCGGTGAAAGGGCCGGGATAGCCTTCCAGATAAAAGATGACATACTCGATTTTGAACCCGATCAGAAAAAGGGCAAGCCATCCGGGTCCGACATCAAGGACGGGCAGATGACCCTGCCCCTGATATACCTGCTGAACAAATCAGGTTATTCGGAGAAAAGAAAGATAATAAATATCGTGAAGAACCATAGCCAGGACCCCGAAAAGGTAGCTGAGCTTCTGGACATGGTGAAAAACAGCGGAGGAACAGAATACGCAAGGGAACACATGAACATTTACAGGGACCAGGCAATAGAGCTGCTCATGGAAATGCCTGATATGCCTGCAAGGCTTTCACTGAAACAACTCATTGATTTCACTGTGAACCGTAGTGCCTGACGTTAAACTCACCCCTCAGCTTATCTTCAACAGTTGCAGCCTGGGAGCTTATGTAGGTGTAATATGTGATCTTTAGCACTGTCTCTCCCTCTTCTGACTTTCCAATATTCACCTCCGGTGCCGGATCAGTAATCCAGGGCATTGCAAGCAGCCGGGCCATAACAGCATCTCTGGCCCTTTCAAAGTTCTCTTCCATGGCAGGTTTTATTACAGTATGGTGAGGAAGCTTTTCTTCACCGGATGGGGGAAGAATCAAGATTTCATTGCTCAAGCGTGAATAAGGCAGCCTGACAAGCCCCCCTTCATTGTTGATTATTTCTACCGATCTGCTTCCCAACTTCTTTATCCTTCCCTCTACATGGGGTGTTTTAACCTTCTGCCCGGGTTCCAGGGACTTTTCCGCTTTCAGCAGGACACCTGCCAAAAAATCCCTGAAAACAAACCAGGCAATCGCGGCCATGATGATGGCAGCCATCAGTATCACGATAAACTCATAATATATATGGCCTCCAAAAAGTATATGAATGCCCCAGAACACATATGCGATCCAAAGGGCCAGCTCCAGTATAGGAAGTATTGCAAGGATGTTCCTGCGAATGAAATTGCGGCCCAAAAAGGATTTGCCTATACGCATAAGCAGGCGGAAGAGAAAGTAAAGGGCAAAACCTGCGATGATAAATAGTAGAAGGTTCATGACGGCTTGTTTTACATGCTCTTTTTTGAGTTCAGCTGGTCTATCAGGTAAAGGTCAAGACCCGGCCTAATGGCATATATTCCTTCGAACTTCTCAATCAAAATGCCGGCACGTACAAGGTCGCGCACAGAGTCGCCGGCAGTATCCACAGGAAGATCAAGAAGGCGCGACAGGGATAAAAGATCAAACCTCCTGTTTATAATGAACTGGTTTATTAAAAACCATTGGGCAGGAGTCAACAGGTCAAGGGCTCTTTTGTCAGGCATTCTGAGCTTATCCATGACAAGGGTTTTTCCTGACACCTTCCTTATGGCTGACAACCAAAGTATGGTTGCCGTACCGGGGTTACCATAGGATATCTCAAATAGATCATTGAACAAGCGTGCATAATCCCATCCACTCATCCTGTCTTCATCCTTTTTATCATACCTGAATTTCATCCCTCCTGCCTGGTGGCGGAGCATGATCATTTCCTTAAGCTCCCTGGCATCAAAGGCTCCGCAACTTACAGTATCCAGTGCATATTTGCCAAGACCTGTCTGCCTCTCAATGATCTCAAGGGCATGGGAGTTAACATTAATCACGAAAAAGATTTTATTACCGAAACGGTCGATCAGCTCTTTGAGCTTTACAATAACAGCATCCCCTCCGGGGTGCCTTTCCCACCAAAGACCAAGGTCCTGTATAACTATGGCCTTTCCGTCAGGAATCCCGGTCAGGACATCTTCCAGGCTCTCATTTGTTGCATTCAGGGTCTCAAGCATCTTGGTGGTAAACATGGACACATCCGCAGTGCAGGCGGTAGGGGCACGGAGCAAATAATAGTTATCCCTGCCAAAGTGGTGTTCTGCCAGCCTTCTTGAAAGACTGGACTTACCGGAGCTCCTGAGCCCCGTGATTATTAGCGCGCCGGGAAAGCCTGCCCTGAACCTCTCAACTGCCCTTAAACACATCTCTTCTTCCTCCTTCATGCTAACCCAGAAATCATCCCCTGTACTTGACTGCCCCGAAAAGAGAGAACAGTAATAA
>PWNY01000177.1 GCA_003557805.1 Bacteroidales bacterium
CACCCTCGCCGAAAAACGCCACTTCACCCGCCCTTACCCTCATCAGGCCGCTTATAAGTGTTTCATCGCCAAGCACAAAACCTGCCGATAAAAACTCCGGAAGAGCCTCGGTGTTTGGTTGGGTGTGCTGAAGGATGTTACATATTGCTGTCCCCGAATCAGAAACGATCCATTTTCCCTGGTGGTTTGAGTAGAAGAGCGGGAACATGCTTACAGGGTCTGATGCGGCCAACACCCCTCCGCTGACCCTTATAATGACTGAATATGCCCCCTGCATACCCTGTAGCAGCTTTACCAGCTGCCCGGCACTTGAAATGTCACTGAAGATCCTTGCAGCTTTTATTGAGTGCAAAAAGCTGCCACTCCTGTCATACAGGTAGCCCCTGAAGGAGATGTTGCCTTCGTGGACCCATTCGTATCCTCTCTTACACGTCAGGATGATCTTAGCCATCTTTTCCTTTGTTTAATATTTGTTTGTACAATTCAATATATTGCCCGGCAACAATATCCCGACCATAGTTCTGCCTTGTATGGAGGGCTATTTCCTGTTTGTCATAACTATTTGCCTTTAACATCATACTCAGCATGGCATGTGCGAGTTCTTTGTCATTGCCGGCTTTAACCGTGATCCCACATTGTTTGTTTACAATTTCAGCAGGCCCCCCCGATTCTGTTGCCACGACAGGGAGCCCACACGACATTGCCTCAATAATCACTATTCCGAATGCCTCGCAGAGCGAGGGCATTACGAAGGCATCTGCTCGCTGCAGTTGTTGCAGTATCTTATCTTTGCCAAGGTAGCCGGTAAATGTCACCGAATCTTCAAGCCCCAGCTTTTTTGTAAGGTTCCCCAGGTACTTTTCCAGTGGACCGCTGCCAACAATCGTCAGTTTTGCCCCTTTGGCCTTTTCCTCCTTTTTGAGAAGCGAAAAGGCCCTGATAAGATGCCCGGCTCCTTTTATCTTTTCCAGGCTGGTTACGCAGATAAAGTCAAAGGTGTCTTTTACGGGCAGGCTGCCTGCCGAAGGGATGAAATGATCTGTATCAGTCATGTTCGGGATAACGCATAGCTTCTTTTGTACATGTGGGCAGATCTCCAAAATCCTGTTTTGTAATGCCCTGCTTACGGTAACAATGGAGTCTGCTCCCTCAAATGCCTCCCTTAGCAATGGAATATGCCAGGGTTTTATCAACCCGCTTCCCGGTACCCGGCCGGTGAACCTCCCCCTGTGTTCAGTCAGCACGAAAGGAATGCCGTATAACTGCTTTATCCTTGCAACCGCCACTCCTGCCCACATACTGCTGTGCGCCTGAATAATGTCAGGCCTTCTGCCGCTTTTGTATATTTCTCCGAACATGGAGAGGACATGTTTTATCCATAGCCTGACATTTGGTCTGACTGTTAGGGGTATTCGCCTGAATGTCCTTGAAAATTCACTGATGCCATTTTTTTCAGTATGCCTTGTTCCAAACCCTCCGGAAAGGTATAGCCCGGGTTTTTCCCTGATGCCTGCCTCCGGTGCGGCAAGAACAGTAACCCCGGGTCCCTGCCCTGCAATAGCGATACTGTGTTCCCTGAAGAACTCCCCACCGGACGGCGGGTACCAGGATGGTATTACCATAATATTCAGGTCACTGACTTTCATTGCCACCTGGCTTTAATCTCCCCTTTTTTGCAAGGTAAAGGTACCAGAAAAGATTGTAGCCCACAACTATTGTGCTTACGCCTGAGAAGAGCACAAGCGCAAGCCACAGATCATTAGTGTAAATACCTGCCATCAGGGATGCAAAACGCAGTATAAGGTAAACCATGTCTATTATCATTGCCTTTTTCTGGCGAAAGAATAGTTCGGGCAAAAAGGACAGAGGGCTGCTCAGGTATACCATGAACAGCCATGGTGACAATATCTGTATATATGAACCTGCATCCCTGTATGAGTCTGAGAACAGGAACGAGAATATATCCGGTGCCCATATGGCCAATATCAAAAAGGGTATAATCCCTGCAATGAAAAAACGGGTCGTCAGTTTTATCAGACCGGGAAATACATCTCTGCCTTCATGGTGACTTTCAATTGTCTTTTGTGATAGTACCTGCTGGGTGGATTGTGAGAACAACCCTAACGGCCTGAAGACAAAGGTGTAACCAAAAGCGTAGAGACCTGCAACTTCTGCCGAAAAACCCCACGTGAAAAGAAATACAGGAAGCGTACCGGAAAGGTTGTTGGTTAGGCTCAAAAGCAGGTTAAACCTTGGGTACTGGATGTATTTCCTGGCCTGATCCCTTATCTTAAAGACTGAAAATCCGACAGAAGCATTCTTTATCTGCTTCAGGGTCTTTCTTGCTATATAAGCTGCAGCCACGATCTGGGCGGTGAGCTGGCCGCTTATAAGGCCGTTGGGTGTTGTCTTGAAAAATCCGTCACCCAGTCTTATCACATTCAGGCTTATATTCTGGATGATGGTGGTTTTTGCTATCCTTCCGAACTCCTTTGTGCGGTTTGAATAGAAAGTTGATGCCTGAATAATGGCATGCAAAAAAAGGCTGACAGGCATAAGGTATAACCATCCTGCAATGCCGGGGTTCCCGAGCATGGCAGCAATCCGTGCATTGAAAAATAAAAACACAAACAGGCTAAGGAGTGAGAAAGCAAGTGAAATTACCACCACCAGCCTGAAAATGTGCACTGCGTCACTGTTTTTGCGAGGCAGCATTATTGCCTGTTCATACTTTGCTGTTGATAATACAGATAACACACTCAATATACCCAGGTACAGGGCGACCAGCCCGAAATCATCAGGTGTGAATATCCTTGAGAGTACCGGTGCAAGCAGTAGTGAGATGCCCTGGGCAAATGCCGAGCTGGAGAACAGGGTCATGAAATTGCGAATGTGCTCAAGGCGAAGAAATTGCATCAGGGTGCGTATCATCCGGGTTTTCGGGCTTTAAAAAACTGGTAAAAGTTGTGTGTCAAATTTCGTAAAAATAATGTATATTTGCAGCTCAATTAAACGGTGACTATAGCTCAGCTGGTTAGAGCACCAGATTGTGGTTCTGGGGGTCGTGGGTTCGAATCCCATTAGTCACCCAAAAATAAACCCGGCAGGAATGCGGCTCTTCGCAAATCTCTGCCGGGTTTTGTTATATGCGGTTGCATTTCCAATAATAAGTGAAATGCAACCGCACTATTTCTAATTTACATTTTGTCCATATATACTGTGTAGAGTTCATCCGCTGTTAAAAAGTGAGGCTTCAGGTAAATGTCAGTGGTTTCCCACCTGCCTGTATTCTCGTCTCTGATCCTTCCGACTCCACGGGCAATAAAGTGCAGGTCTTCTCCCGGAACGGGCTCAAGCGATGCGATAAGCTCTTCCTGTGTGCCCCTGAGCTGTGGCAGTTCGGGAGCATCGCGCAGAATATTACTTGGCGGGTCTTCGTGAAGTATTGCATTAAGCAGGACAGGGCCATAGAAGAATGCAATGCGGCTTTCGTTGTCAGGCATGGTTTCGATACGGGGCTCCATCGAGATGTTTACTTCAATCACATCACCATCGGCAAAGATCCTGCGTATTTCATGATAGCCTTCAACAGTGCTTCCCAGCTGCTGGGGTTCGCCGTTCACTGATATCTGCATATCCCTTCCCCACCACTGTGGCTCACGTATCAATATTGCCAGTTCCTTTGGCCTCTGAAGTGAGAAGCTCAGACTGGAATTACCCTCAAATGGAAAATTGCTCTCCTGTGTAACCGTAACTCCCTGGTCCAGCCAGTCAAGCTCTGTAGAGGCAAAAATGTTTACATATAACTGCTCACCAAAGCTGTAATAGATATCCTTACCATAGTCGGTATGGATTTCCATACCTGATCCGACACAGCACCAGAATGAGTTGGTCAGGCTGCTAAAGCCCTTGCGTGCAGGCATATCAAGAAAACCCTTGTATTTATACATACCTGTTTCCGGATGGTGGCTTGCAAGCAGGTGGTTGAAAAGTGCCCGTTCAAAATAGTCCATATAATCTCCCCTGGGTTCCCACCTGAAAAGCATGCTTGTCAGCCAAAGCATATTGTGAGTGTTGCAAGTCTCGGTAGAGTGGGTAAGGCGGTCAGACAGCTGGAAAGGTTCACCAAAGCGTTCCTGGTGACTGTTTCCACCGTTTACATATGTGTGAGCTTCAACTACCCGTTTCCAGAAGTAGGTTGCTATTGTATGATAATCCGGTTTTTCAACCAGTTCATGTATCCTTGCGACACCGCGTACCTTTGGGATCTGAGTATTCGCATGCAGGCCTGCAAGCTCATCCCTGCGTTCTGACAGAGGATCGAGTACGTCATTGTGGTAAAACTTTTCAGCAAGTTCGAGGTGTTTCGGGTCACCAGTAATAGCATAGATGTCTGCAAGTGCATGGTTCATTCCCCCGAACTCCACACTGAGCATTGTTTGCCACTCCTCTTCTGTAAGTTCACTTGTTATCTCATACGCCCAGTCGGTGAACTTTACAAGTATGTCCAGGGCCTTGTCGCTGCTGGCCAGTAAATATGCATCTTTCAGGCCGTTGTACATTTTGTCGAAATTGTACCATGGTACGTTTGCATCATTTAACTGAAACCCCCTGGGGCGAATATCTCCCCTGGAAATTTCATCAAAAAGTTCACGTCCGTCAGGAATAGCACCTATATACCCGTCGTTGTGCTGTTCCTGCACAAGTGCAAGCTCCTCGATAATATAATCCAGCCTCTCCTTGAACTCTTCATTCCCTGTTGCCTTGTAGTGCTTTGCCAGTGCAGAGATGTAATGTCCCAGGCTGTGGCCTGACAGGATATAGCCGTCACTTTCCCATCCGCCGTATACTTCGCCTTTTGGCTCAAGCCCTGCTTCCTTGCGGAACCATGCCAGGAACCTGTCTGGTTCAAAGTCCAACAGGGCTTTTTCGTTTACCTCCTGTGCTGAAAGCAGGGGGCCACCTGTCAGGGTTACCTGGTCAAGTGCAAAGGGTTCAGCTTTGATTGGAATTACAGGCTGAACCTTTTCCTTTGGCCTTTCTGGTGCGCAACCGGTCAGGGCGGCAATAAATAAAAGGCTGATTAACAATGTTATCTGTCTCATGGGTCTGGGTTTTGTATTATGTTAATTATAAAAGAATTGATTGACGAATTGAATATGTTTTTTAATATATGCCATCTGATTTTTAGTGTTAATACTACACTTAAATTTCAGCCTACAAGTCTAACATTTTTTTTGAATATTTGAAAGCTTTTATTTAAATAATAGCCATATGTGTTAAAAAAACGCAGGCCATATATGTACTGGCAAAACATATAAAGGTACATATTATATGCTTTTCAGCCAAATCCCTGTTTTAAAAACGAACTCTGCCTGCTTTTGATGATAATTCGTATTTTTATCCGTTAAATTCTTTGATATTAAAACATGGTTTTTACATCCGTAACTGCCCTGGTAAGAAAGGAGCTGATAATAGAGTGGAGGCAGAAGTCGGCAATTGCCGGCATACTGCTTTACCTTGCATCTACCGTATTTACCTCCTACCTTGCTTTTGAGGGTGTGATAGGTTTAAGGGAATGGAACTCCCTGTTTTGGCTTATCATGCTGTTTGCTTCAATAAATTCTGTCATGAAAAGCTTTATCCAGGAAAGCAGGGCCAGGCACCTGTATTACTATACACTGGTCAGTGCAACTGAGATGATAATTGCCAAGCTGATATACAATGCCGCCATTATGCTGGTGCTCGGGGTTGTGGGCTTTATTGCCTTTATGTCATTTATGGGCATACCAATTGGATCTCCCTGGCTATTCTTTTTGAATATGATACTGGGGATGACAGGTTTTGCATCCATACTAACACTTATATCTGCCATTGCAGCAAGGGCCGGTGGGAATTTCACCCTGATGGCTGTACTGGGGTTCCCTCTCGTTTTACCTCTGTTGCTGCTGCTGATCGGGGTGTCGGTCGAATGTACCTCAGGTACGGATTTTACGCTTGTTGCGGCTGATATGCTTATTACTGCTTTACTTGTCATCATTGGTATAATTCTATCGGTGCTTTTATTTCCTTATATTTGGAGGGAGTAAAATATATAAATCTGTCAAAATAAGCTGCTATGGTTAATCTGGGTAACAGCTGGTGGAAGCTTCTTGGGGTGGCAATCCTGATATATGTGATTGCGGGTGGCTTATTGTTTGAAGTACCTGACCTTCCAGTAATCAGGCAAAGTATCCGTAATATATACTTTCATGTGGGGATGTGGTTTGCCATGATTTTTATCATGTTCCTGGGCCTTGTGTTCAGCATCCGTTACCTGGCAACCAACAGGGTGGATGAGGACCTCAGGGCCCTGGCCGCTGTGCAGACAGGGATCGTTTTTGGCATATTGGGCCTGATCACCGGTATGGTGTGGGCCAGGTTCACCTGGGGCAGTTTCTGGGTCAATGACCCCAAACTAAACGGGGCAGTGGTAGGGCTGCTTGTCTATTTTGCCTATATCCTGCTAAGGTCATCGCTGGAAGACAGGGACAAAAGGGCAAGGCTTGCTGCTGTTTATAATGTTTTTGCTTTCGCTCTCTATTTTTTGTTTATAATGATTCTGCCAAGAACAGCTTCATCATCCATACATCCGGGGCTGGATGGCAATCCCGCACTTGCAACAGGTGACCTGGCTCCGGAGATGCGGGTGGTATTCTTTCCGGCCATGGCCGGATGGATGATTTTATCTTATTGGGTGTTCAGACTGTTATACCGTGTATGCAGACTTGAGGCGAGGATAGCCGATCATATTGAAAATCAACGAAAGTAATTTGTCATGGAATCG
>PWNY01000242.1 GCA_003557805.1 Bacteroidales bacterium
AGGATCCAGTCCACCCTGGCATCCCGGAAGTTTGCATCGGTGATTATGAGTTTTTTTGCAGAGAACAGGCGGTTTTTTAACCCGGTTTCATTCAGGTAGGTGCTCAATATCCTGGTAGATACCATCTCCCCTGTTGAAACAATACGGTCATATTCGTAGTTGTAATTGTCCCCGTGGGGCTCTCTTATATAATAGTACAGCTTGTAGAACTGCTGTTCCAGCTCGCTGAATACCGGGTGGGAAGGATCAGGGAAAAGCCCCCTTGCGATCTCGAAATGGCTCTGTTTTATCTGGTCGAACACCTGCATCATCTCATCCTTCTTTGCCTCCATAAATAGTGCGCATAGCCTCTCAAGGGCATTGGTGGTTTTGCCCATAGCCGACAGTACTATCACCAGGGGGCCGCTGCCGTGATGGTCCCTTATTATCCTTGACACATTCCTTACCGAGTCGGGGTCTTTTACCGAGGCCCCGCCAAACTTGAATACTCGCATGATAACCGATGGTGTTGAACGGGATTTTAAAACAGGCTACAAATTTATGAAAAGTTCAGTTATAAAAAACCCGGCATCAGGTGATACCGGGTCGCGATTGAAAATTAAAGGGAGATTATTTAGGGTTGGTAGTTTTATTTGTTATCCCTGAGAGCCTCCATTAACTTTTTACGGGTAAAGAAAATACGGCTCTTCACTGTACCTATTGAAAGGTTCAGGCTTTCTGCGATCTCCTTGTATTTGTACCCGTTGTTGTACATCTCAAAAGGTTTGCGCTGGTCAGGGCTTATCTTGCTTATGGTGTTCTGTATCTCCTTTAGGGAGTAATCTGAATCCGGCAGCCCCTCACTGCTCTCTTTTGAGAGATTAAGATAGTAAAGGTCATCGGTCTTGTCCAGAATTGTATTGTTGCGCACATTCTGGCGGTAGTTGTTTATAAAGGTGTTTTTCATTATCGTAAAGGTCCATGCCTTCAGGTTGGTGTTGGCAGTGAACTTTTCACGGTTGGTCAGTGCCTTCAGGAATGTTTCCTGTACAAGGTCCTGTGCGTCCTCGTAGTTAGAGGTAAGTGTGTAGGCAAAATATTTAAGGTTTTTCTGTAAACCAAGCAACTTATAATTGAATTCTACTGCTGTCATGACTCAAGTGGTTTTGATGGTTAACTGTTTAATTATTTATATACAAATTTAAACAGAAAATTTTATAATACAAGTGTTTTAAATCTTTTTAACAAAATAGATTGGCAGAAAAACACAGTTAGTTGAGTCAAAAAGCTGATTAGCAGGATAAAAATAAGCAAAAAAATACTTAAATACAAATGCTTTTATGGTGTATATGTTAAGTGTTTTTAGGTTTTTGTAAAGGCTTACCTAATAGGGTATTACAGTACCTGAATAGTGGCAGGGTTTTATTTAAGGCTGTCCATGGTCTGCCTGAACTCCCCGGCGTTATTAACTTTGCTTACATTGGAGGGTAAACGGAGGGCATCTCCGGCAAGTTGTATACCTGTTATGAAAATCCTTTTTTCAGGAAGGGTCTCTGAGAGGCGTTTAAGGTAGGGGTTAATATCTTTTTGCTTCAGTGCGGTAATGAAATAGGTAAGCAGGTAATCTGCCTTCCGGATATTTGTGACCTTTATAACATCTTCGAATGGTACAGATTGACCAAGGTAGATCACCCTGAAGCCATTCTTCTTTAGCAGGTAATAATAGAAGAGAAGCCCGAGTTCGTGCAGTTCCTGTTCTGGCAAGAACAGAAGGAATGATTTTGTGCCGGGGCCGTTTGGCTCTGGCTGGGCATCTATTGCAACAATCAGCTTCTGCCTTATAATATTGGTGATAAAGTGCTCCTGGGCCGGGTTGATGGTACCTGTCATCCAAAGGACACCCATTTTCTCAAGGAAGGGGTATACCACCTTGGTGATACATTCCTCAAAACCAAGTTTGAGCACAGCAGTGTTGAAGTTATGGATGAAAGCCTCATCATCCATCTCTATCATTGACACCACAAAACTGTTTATCAGGCTTTCATTATCCCCGTGGGTACCGCTTATCTCCCTTACCTTCTCCTTTATGGTGCTGTCGTCCATGCAGGCGATCCTGGATATCTTAAAACCGTACCTGTTAAGAGTGGAGATATTTAGTATCTTCTTCAGGTCATCGTCATTGTAATACCTGATATTGGTCCTGGTCCGCTTTGGGCTTACTATATTATATCTCTTCTCCCATATCCTGATGGTATGGGCCTTGATGCCGCTGAGTTTTTCAAGGTCTGTTATGGAATATCGGATCATTTGTCACTAAGTGGTATATCTGCTTAACATTTATTTGTTTAAAAGGTTCAAGCTTTGTTTATATAAAAAATATTCACTATATTGTCGGTTCTGCGCAAAATCTTTTGTTGTAAATATAAAACCTGAATATTATGGACCTAAACACTTTGGAAATCACAGAGCAGCCAGAGGGTTTGCGGTTTACCAGGATAAGAGACCTGGTAAACCGGACCCTCAATCAAAATTTTGGAGAAAACCTCACTCCCGGCGGAGTTCCTTCAGGTTTCAATGAACTTGACAAGGCCACCGGGGGGTTTCACAAAGGACAAATATATACAATTGCGGTCAGGCCGGGAATGGGCAAGACCGCATTTTTATTGTCCCTTGCCAACAACATGGCCGTGAAGGAGAACTATTCCGTCGCAATTTTCTCCTCTGAAAGGTCAAACATCAAGATGACCAACCGCCTTATCGAGAGCGAAACTGGTATGTCCCTGAGCAAACTGCAGTCGGGAGAGCTCAAGGAGAGCGAGAAGGACCATGTGCTGTCGCTTTTAAGCAATATTGCAAAGGCGAAGATCTATATCGACGATACCCCTGCAATGCGCGTTGAGGATCTGTGCAGTAATATTAGGGGGCTGGGGCAGCTGCCGGCTGTTGACCTGGTCATTGTCGATTACCTTGAACTTCTTACCACGAATGTTGTGGAAGGTGAAGAGCGCCCTGCACAGCTTGCAAGGATCATGCAAAAAGTATCAGAGGTTGCACGCGAGCTGGATATTCCGGTACTATTTTTCTCCCAGTCGGCAGGAACTCAGAACGGCAAGGGGTATACCGGTGCCTCTTCCACTGACAAGCTTCCGGATTTTCTAAAAGACCACTCAGATGTTCTTATGCTGCTTAACCGCAATGATGCCTTCCCAATTAAAAAGGCCTCTGGCAGACATGCCGTTGAGCTGCTTGTAAGAAAGAAGGAAGGCCAGGACAAAGACCTGGTGGTTCCTCTCAGGTTCATTGAGAGCATTGCCAAATTCACAGATTTTTCCTAGGGATTTCACCCGGCAAAAAAATGCCGGGTTTTTTATTCTCATTTGCATTTATTTATTTTGCGTATTAATTCCTTCAGTATAAACAATACTTTGATATGGCAATAATCAACGAGAACGAAATGCGCCAGGATGCAGTTATGAATGCCGCCAAGAAGATGGTTATAGCGGCACGTACAGCGCCCAAGGCCAGGGGGCTTAACACTATTGGGGTTTCGATACTTACTGGAAGTGATATTCAGGCCCTGGCCCAGGTGATGCTTGAGATCGGCGAGGAACAGGATAACCACATCTTTGTCAGGGATGCCGGAAATGTAAAAAGTTCAGCCCAGGCCGTCGTGCTCGTAGGAACCAGGATACAGTCAATTGGTCTTAAGACCTGTGGGCTTTGCGGTTTCAAAAACTGTGAGGCAAAAGACAAGCATCCCGGGGTTCCCTGCGCATTCAATACCGGCGACCTCGGAATAGCAGTAGGTTCTGCCGTGAGTGTTGCGATGGATTGCCGGGTAGATAACCGTATTATGTATACCATCGGGGTTGCGGCAAAAAAAATGGGGCTGCCGGGTAAAGATTATAAAATCATTTACGGCATACCCCTTAGTGTTTCCTCAAAGAATCCCTTCTTTGACCGGAAAAAATAGTCTTATCACTTGACCTCTTCGAAGTCCACGTCAGTTACGTCGTCATCATCATCCTTCTTTCCGGGCGACTCTTGCTGCTCTTTGGCCTGTTCGCCCTGATCCTGCTGCTCTCCCTGGGTGTTCTGGTACATCTCGGTACTGGCAGCCTGCCATGCGGTGTTCAGGGCACCCATCGCTGAGTCTATAGCGGCAATATCCTTGTTCTTGTGCGCTTCCTTAAGGTCAGCCAGTGCCTTCTCTATCGGCTCCTTCTTGTCGGCAGGCAGTTTTTCTCCAAACTCCTTGATCTGTTTCTCTGTCTGGAATATGAGAGTGTCTGCCTGGTTGAGCTTATCAATCTCCTCCTTCATCTTCTTATCGCTTTCGGCATGGGCTTCGGCCTCTGACTTCATCCTCTTGATCTCCTCTTCGCTAAGACCGGATGAGGCTTCAATGCGGATATTCTGTGACTTGCCTGAGGCCTTGTCCTTGGCAGAGACATTTAGTATACCGTTGGCATCGATGTCGAAAGTCACCTCTATCTGTGGTACTCCCCTTTGTGCCGGTGGTATACCGTCAAGGTGGAAGCGGCCAATGGTCCTGTTATCCCTTGCCATGGGCCTTTCTCCCTGGAGGATATGTATCTCGACAGAGGTCTGGTTGTCTGCCGCCGTTGAGAACACCTCCTTCTTATTGGTCGGTATGGTGGTGTTGGCCTCGATCAGCCTGGTCATCACACCGCCAAGGGTCTCTATACCCAGTGACAGAGGGGTTACGTCCAGAAGAAGTACATCCTTGACCTCTCCGGTAAGCACGCCTCCCTGAATTGCAGCACCGATGGCAACAACTTCATCAGGGTTGACACCCTTTGAGGGCTTTTTACCGAAGAACTTTTCAACTACCTCCTGGATTGCCGGGATACGTGTCGAACCTCCTACCAGTATGACCTCGTCAATGTCAGAAGCAGAGATACCTGCATCCTTGAGCGCTTTCTTGCACGGCTCAAGAGTGGCCTGTATAAGCTTGTCGGTTAGTTGTTCAAATTTGCTTCGTGTAAGTGTGCGCACAAGGTGCTTGGGCACTCCGTCAACAGGCATTATATAGGGCAGGTTGATCTCGGTCGAGGTGGAGCTGGACAGCTCTATCTTCGCCTTTTCGGCAGCCTCTTTAAGGCGCTGCAGTGCCATAGGGTCCTTCCTCAGGTCTATACCTTCATCCTTTTTGAACTCATCCGCAAGCCAGTTGATGATTATATCGTCAAAGTCATCACCGCCCAGGTGTGTATCACCGTGAGTCGATTTGACCTCAAACACTCCGTCACCAAGCTCCAGGATGGAGATATCAAAGGTACCACCTCCAAGGTCGAACACAGCGATCTTCAGGTCCCTGTCTTTTTTATCAAGCCCGTATGCCAGGGATTCTGCCGTAGGTTCGTTGATGATACGGCGCACCTTAAGACCTGCGATCTCGCCTGCCTCCTTGGTAGCCTGGCGCTGGGAATCGTTAAAGTAAGCAGGGACTGTAATCACGGCATCTGTAACCTCCTGGCCCAGGTAGTCCTCGGCTGTCTTCTTCATTTTCTGAAGGACCATTGCCGATATCTCCTGGGGGGTGTAATTACGGTCATCTATCTTAACCCTTGGGGTGTTATTGTCACCCTTTTCAAATTTATATGTAACCCTTTCACGTTCTTTCTTTGCCGAATCATAGGTCTCACCCATAAGACGCTTTATCGAGTATATGGTCTTTTCAGGGTTGATTATGGCCTGGCGCTTGGCCGGGTCACCAATCTTCCTTTCCCCGTTCTCGGTGAATGCAACAATAGAGGGTGTTGTCCGCCTTCCCTCGCTGTTGGGGATCACCACGGGCTCATTCCCTTCCATTACCGCTACGCATGAGTTGGTCGTACCTAAGTCTATACCAATTATTTTACCCATTGTTTTATCTGTTTTTATGTTCGTTTTCAGATTTTTTCTCCCCCATTACCTTTCAATGATTGTGCCAATGGCCTGCCTGCACCCCTTTTTTGAAAATATGGCACATGCTGCAGGCCTTAATTGCTGCCTGCTGACATAAAAATGACAAAAAGGCAGGGATATCAGAACCGGGCTATGAGTTTGATATTGATAAGCCGGGAAGTAAGGTAGTTTGGTATGGCGAACATATTGTTCTCAACATCCCTGATCCATGAGTAGGATATGGTGTTATTTATCTCCAAAAGGTTGAACACCTCGGCTGTCAGCCACATGGACTTAAAGTGGCGGAAGGGGCTGGACTGGTCAAATGAGGTGGCTTCTCCTATCAACTGCTTGGAAAAGCCGATATCAACCCTCTGGTAGGAGGGCATGCGGCCGCTGCTGACATTGAGGTCGGATGCAGGGGGCCAGAAGGGGAGACCTGTCCCGTAAAAGAAACCCAGCTGCACCTGGTACCTTGGGTTGCGCGGTAAAAAGTCCTGGAAAAACATGCTGAAGTTGAACCTCTGGTCGGTAGGCCTTGGGATATACCCGGCAGCAATCTTTTCTCCTTCCTCATTGAGCACATACGCACCCTCTATTCTCTCACGGGTCTGCATCAGTGAGAGGCTTGCCCATGAATCTATCCCCGGTACAAACTCCCCGTGTATCTTCATGTCCAGGCCGGTTGCATAACCCTTTGATATGTTATCGGCATAATAGCGGATCCTCACGTTGTTAAGCTGGTATGGTATCAGGTCGTTGAGTATCTTGTGGTATACCTCGGTGGTATACTGGAAGGGCCTCTCCCATGCCGTGAAATGAAATGTTGATCCCAGCACCAGGTGTATAGACTCCTGTGCCCTTATATCCTCGTTCAGTCTTCCCTGCATATCCCTTAGCTCCCTGTAGAATGGC
>PWNY01000053.1 GCA_003557805.1 Bacteroidales bacterium
GCGTACTTGCCGAAGGGAAAGCGGAATTTATTGATGACTATGATGAAAAGGTGCGCATAATGAACGTTACCATGGAAAAGTATACCGGCAGGGAATTCGGCTACAATGCACCTGCAATCAAGAATGTATGCGTTATAAGGATAGCGGTTGAAAAGATACAGGCAAGGCTTTCAGGTTACTTCTGATCCTCATTCCACCCGGCCTTCATTAATCATTTCCCAGAGGGTGTCTTTCAAGGCCGTAATACCAAGGCCGGAATGCGAGGATATATAGGTGACGGGCACGGAGCCAACCTGGTTACCAATACTCTTTTTAAGCTCCTCAAGCATCTCACCTCCCAGAATATCACATTTACTGACCGCTATAAGCCTTTGCTTATCTAGCAGTTCAGGATTGTATTCCTTTAATTCATTTACCAGTATATCGTACTGACCTTTGATATCATCAGTTTCAACTGGTATCAGGAACAACAGGATGGCGTTCCTTTCAATATGCCTCAAAAAGCGGTGTCCAAGCCCCCTGCCTCGGTGGGCACCTTCAATTATACCAGGAATATCAGCCATTACAAAAGACCTGGAGTCGCGGTAGGGCACCATTCCAAGATTTGGGACAAGGGTGGTGAATGGATAATCAGCGATTTCAGGTTTGGCGGCACTAAGTACAGATAGCAGGGTTGATTTGCCTGCATTCGGGAACCCGACCAGACCAACGTCTGCAAGCACTTTAAGCTCAAAAATAAAGTGTCTTTCACTGCCAGGTTCGCCCGGCTGGGCATATCTTGGGGTTTGCCTTGTACTCGACTTGAAGTGGACATTACCGAGCCCTCCCCTGCCTCCGCTTAATATAACTTCTTCCTGGCCATCAACGGTAATCTCGGCAACGATCTCCCCGCCCTCTTCATGCCTGACAACAGTACCAAGCGGCAGGTCGACAACGACGTCCTTGCCCGAAGCACCAGTGCTTTTCTGTTTACCCCCGGGCTCACCGGGTTTTGCAATAAGGTGCTTGGTGTATTTCAAATGCAGAAGGGTCCACATCTGGGAGTTTCCGCGAACAATGATATCACCACCCCTGCCGCCATCTCCCCCGTCAGGCCCTCCTTTTGGAACATACTTCTCCCTCCTCAGGTGGGCAGAACCTGCTCCCCCCTTTCCGGAACGGCAGGTTATCTTTACATAGTCTATAAAATTGGAGTTCATTAAGCAAATAGGAAAATTACTCAACAACAGGAATGACCTTCCTGCTAACTAAATAGGTATCAATAGCAAGGCATATTTTTTCAAAGACCCTGTCAACCGGTTCCATTCCGTTTATAGAAACAATCTTGCCCTGACCACTGTAATAGTCCAGAAGCGGCCTGGTCTGCTCCTTGTAAACATTCAGCCTCAGCTTTGCAATCTCAACGGAATCATCACTTCTTCCCGAGTCCTCACCCCTGCCAAGGATCCTCTTAAACAACTCCTGCTCCTCCACCACCACGGAAATGTCCAATGATATCGGAATCCCTTTTTTATCCAACAGGCGGTCAAGGGTTTCAGCCTGTACTAATGTCCTTGGAAAACCATCAAAAATAAAACCGGGCGAATCAAGATGATCTGAAGCCCGGCGGTATAATTCCCTGAGCACGATCTCATCCGGGACCAGCAACCCCTTATCGATATATTTCTCAACCTCCCTGCCAAGTAGAGTTCCCTTTTCCATCTCTTTCCTGAAGAGCTCACCGGTAGAAAGATGACACAGATTATACTTGTCAGCGATCTTGGCTGACTGGGTACCCTTACCGGATCCTGGAGGCCCGAAAATCACAAGGTTCAGCATATGGCAAACTTTATATCCCCTGGCAAACGCAACAAGGGAACGGTTTTAATTAAAATTACTCAACTATCTTGTAAATGTCTTTGTAATTCCTTCCAAAACCATTGTAGTCCAAACCGTATCCGACTATAAAGTCATTTGGTATCTCTATACCGGTATAATCCGGCCTTACGTCCCTTTTCACCGCATCAGGTTTGAGCAGAAGGCAGGCAAGCCTGATGCTCCCGGGCTGATATCTCATAAGATCCTCGAAAAGGTGGGAAACAGTAATACCACTATCCACGATATCTTCCAGTATTACAACATCCCTGCCACTGATCTTCTCATCAAGCCCGATCAAAGTATGCACCTCCCCGGTAGTGCTGGTACCAGCATAGGACGATAGTTTAATAAAACTTATTTCACAACTGCCGGGGTAGTATTTCATCAGGTCTGCAGCGAACATGAATGCCCCGTTCAAAATACAAAGGAAAAGCGGCTCCCTGTCAGCGTAATCCCTGTGTATCTCAACCGCAAGGCGCTCCACGGCCATCTGAATACGCTCATAGGGAATATTTTTTTCAAACTCCTTATCAAGGATCCTGATTCTGCCCATATAACAAAATTAATAAAGTGTGACCGGCATTAATAAAAATCAGAAAATGATTTTTTCACCAGTGGGTAGTCAATTCCCACAGAAAAATTTTTATGTACGGCTAAAGTACGAAAATAATTGAATGTGAATTGAATTTTATTTATTTGTAATTTTCCAATCTGTATATAACATTTTACGATTAATGGATAATAATAGTAAGGCTCACGCTAACAGGGCAATGGAGGGTCAGAGGTACAGGTACTTTGTAAAAATGGGATACCTGGGCAGTGAGCATCATGGCTGGCAGGTCCAGGAAAACAGCAAGAGCATACAGGGAGATACAGAGGATGCATTCTCCATTCTCCTGGGGGAGAAAATAAGACTAACAGGTGCTGGCAGGACAGACACCGGTGTCCATGCCAGGGAGTTCTATGCACATTTTGATGCAAGTATCGACCCGGAGTTACTTCAAAAAATGGAACTGGTATATAAAGTCAACAGGATACTTCCTCACACCATCGCAATTTACGGGATACACACGGTCAGCCCCAGGGCACACGCAAGGTTTGATGCAACCGACAGAACATACCATTACATAATATGCACCCGGAAGGACCCCTTTTACCACGGGAGGGCATGGATATTTGAAAGACCTCTTGATATTAGCAAGATGCAGGATGCCTCTGATCTGCTATTGAAAAATGATGATTTCGGTAGTTTTGCAAGGAGCAATACGCAGGTAAAAACAAACATATGCAGTGTATATGAGGCTAAGTGGGACAAACAGGAGCACCTGCTGGTTTTCAGGATAAAAGCGGACCGTTTCCTTAGAAATATGGTTAGGTCAATTGTCGGCACCCTTGTGGATACAGGCCTGGGGAAGCTCAGCACAAATGATTTCAGCCGCATTATTGAGGCCAGGGACCGCCGCAGGGCAGGCTACTCAGCACCTGCATGCGGTCTTTACCTTATGAAAATAAGCTACCCCCAGGGGCTGCTCACTTCTTCTTACCGCCCTTAAGTGATTTGATCCTTTCACCTATGGGCTTGTCAGGTGTGTCGGTTGCCCTGACACTTTTCGTATTACCCAGCAAAAACCCGTAGGGCTCAAGGCCGTCTATCTCGTCAAATATAACCTTCATCATGGCCATACCGGGTATAAAGAGGATCATACCTGCAAGCCCCCATATGAAGTTGCCGAACAGAAGGGCAACAATTGTCATGAATGGGTTCATAGACACCTTGCCCCCAACTATCCTCGGTGTAAAAAGGTTGCTTTCGGCAAGCTGTATTATATAGAATGACAGGAAAATCCCAAACGGATACCACAGTGAATCTTTTGTCAGTATTGCGTAAACAATGGGCAGAGTGGCACCGATAAATGGCCCGAGGAATGGTATTACATTAAGCAGCGCAGCAAAAACTGCAAATAACAGGGCATGCCTGATACCGAAACTGTATAGTGCAATACTGTTAAGTATGGCAAGAATCACAATCACAATGAACATGCCCACGATATAGTTCTGCACCACCATCTTTACCTTATAGATGACAATCTCAACCTTTTCCCTGTCCCTGTCGGGGAATGCACGGCGCACGAACTCTATCAGAAACTGCCTGAAATAGAGAAACAGGAATATATATATCGGTATTATGATTATTATAGTGAGTGTAGTGGCCGTGGCAATAACCCCCTGGGTAAGGCTGGCCATGTTCTCATACAGGTAATTGAATACGGCCGTCTGTATATTATCAAAAGATATAGGTACTGCTCCCTCAATATGTTGTTCGGTAAACTCATTGAAAACCCTGAGAAATTCCGTCATCCTTTTCTCAAGAAGGTATAATTCATCTGCAAATCCGATAAGCTGGTTATAGAAAAAGTATGCCAGCCCGAACAGGAACCCTAACAAGGCCACAAGGCTCAGAAAAGCCGCCAGTAACCTTGGTATACCCCTGTTTTCCATCCAGGATGCAAAAGGGCTTATCAAGACTGCAAGCAAACCGGAGACCATAAGAGGTACAAGGATCCCCTTGGCATACACCATAATGGCAACGGTCAACGTAATGGTCAGAAGGACCATCGGTACCTTAACAAAAAGTGGTTGTTTAATGCTCATTTTTATCTACAGTTTTTTAATTCTCACTACTATCCAAAGACGTGCCAAACAGGGGCGGATGCTTCAGGTGGTGCGCCGTATTCTTCTGCCAGGCATGTCCGAGTGCCAGCAGCCTGTCTTCCTCAAACAACCGGCCTATAAAGGATATACTGTGTGGCGAGCCCGGGTTTGTAAAACCATTTGGAACAACCAGGCATGGATGGCCTGTAAGGTTTGTTACAAGAAGCTGATTACCGCCGTATGAGGGGGTTACAATCACATCAAAATCAGACAGCAGGTCATTGACCTCAATTACCAGCCGGGACCTTAACCTGTTGGCATTTATGTACTCCACGGCAGGAATGAACCTTGCTGCCCTGAAAAGATTGGGCCAGGCATTCATCTCCTGGTTTACCAGCAAGGAGTCCGTGCCTGTGGTTGTGAGTTTGTCAAAAGATGCTGCTGCTTCAGCCATCAATATAACCCTAAGCGCGTTTACAGGCAGGTTAAACTGCCAGTCAACCGGAATCAGCTCTATTCCCATATCCCTGAGGTCATCGAGGACCTTGTTGTCAAGATCACTTCCGGGATAATCCCCGTCAAAGAAATCCTTTATGTAACCTACCCTGAGATCAGTTACCTCCATATCATAATCAAAGTAAAACCCGGCGTCAACAAGGCTTTTATCCAGGCCGTCCACACCCCTGATAACATCAAAAACCATTGCATTATCCTCTACGCTTCTGGCCATAGGCCCTACCTTGTCCATACTCCAGCTAAGGGCCATTGCACCACTCCTGCTCACTCTTCCAAATGTCGGCCTCAGGCTTGAAATACCGCACCTGGTTGCTGGCGACACAAGGCTCCCGAGTGTCTCGGTACCTATTGAAAAAGGCAAAAGACCTGCAGATACTGCAGCTGCAGATCCTGCCGATGAACCGCTTGATCCCTGTTCGGGGTTCCAGGGGTTGCGGGTCAACCCTCCATACCATACATCTCCCATTGCAAGGGCCCCCAGAGTAAGCTTGGCAACCAGAACTGCACCGGCCTCATCAAGTTTTTTCACCACGCTTGCTGTTGTCCCAATGTACTGATCCCTGTATGGTTCGGCTCCCCAGCTCGTCGGGTAACCCTCAACACTGAACAGGTCTTTTACTCCATATGGTATTCCGTGCAAGGGACCGCGGTAATTACCGCCAGCAATTTCTTCATCGGCCTTCCTTGCCTGTTCCAATGCCCTGTCACGGGTAAGAGTTACCACACATTCAAGGGTGTCGCCATATTTCTCAAGCCGCTGAAGAAAAAAAACGGTAAGCTCCTCAGAGCTAACTTTTTGACTTCTCACAAGGGAGGCAAGTTCAGGTATGCTGAAAAAGGCAAGCTGTTCCCTGTCTTCTGGCATCACAACATTGTCTGGTATAACCCACGCGCTATTAAGGCCGCTCACAGGAGTCTCGTATCCGGGAGGCAGGGGATCAAAATACAGGGACATGGGAACATCGTTACTGAGCTCTGCCGATCTTATTGCATCCGCACTCTGCAAATGAACCCTTACCGAGGGCATCATCATCTCCATCTGGTCGTTTGTGAATGAGAACCCCAAAAGCCTTGCAGCATGGCGAAGATTCTCAATGTTAAATCCATTTATACCGGAAGCGGCAAAACCTGTAAAATACACCCCTAAAACCACCAGGAGCGGAAGTAATATTCTCCTTCTGAAACTCATCCTATTCATTTCTTATACGGGATTTTTTTCTTTCCAAAAGTTGCATAAGCACCGATATGGGTGATCTGAACCGTGAACATAACATCATGGCAGCAATAATATAAGGTTTATAACCTGCCTGCCTGTATGTGTCGGGTCGTGACTGCTCAAAAACCTCTGAACTCACCTCTCCCTTTGGGCATGAAACCCCCGATATATCTGCCGGGAGGCAGTGCATATACAGGGCACTGCTACCTGCGGTCAGGGATTTAAGCCTGTGGTCATACTCCCAGTCGACATGCCTGGAGTTCTCTTTCAGGCATTCAAGCTCAAGCTCTTCAAGGGCCTTTTTGTCACCGGCCTTGAGGATTTCGGTGCGCCTCTCCATTATCTGGTATGGCGCCCAGCTTTTTGGATATACAATATCTGCATCTCTCATTGCATCAACCATTGAGTTGCCAATAGAGAAAGAGCCTCCGCTTTTACCTGCATTTTCGGATGCTATCTGCGTAATTTCGGGGATAAGATCATAACCTTCAGGGTGGGCAAGAACCACATCCATACCCATCCTTGTCATAAGGGAAATAACCCCCTGTGGGAC
>PWNY01000344.1 GCA_003557805.1 Bacteroidales bacterium
CACATTCCTTGACAAGCCGATGAACGATGTGGTGTGCACCAATTGCGGCCAGTGCATCAACCGCTGCCCTACTGCGGCACTTACAGAACGCAGCTATATTGATGAGGTGTTTGATGCAATTTATGACCCGAACAAGTTCGTTGTGGTCGAAACCGCCCCGGAAACAAGAGTTGCCATAGGTGAAGAGTTCGGCATGGAGCCTGGAACCAGGGTTACCGGTAAGATGGTGGCCGCCCTTCGCAGGCTCGGTTTCGACAAGGTCCTTGATACGGACTTTACCGCCGACCTTACTATACTGGAAGAGGGTACAGAGCTGCTTACCAGGCTTAAGGAGGCACTTGTGGATGGCAAGGATGTTGCGCTTCCTATGCTCACAAGCTGTTCGCCGGGCTGGATAAAGTTCCAGGAGCATCTATATCACGACCTTCTGGACAACCTCTCTACCTGCAAGTCACCACAGCAGATGTTCGGCCCCCTTGCAAAAACCTATTATGCCGAGAAGGTAAACAAGAACCCTGCAGATATGGTGGTGGTTTCAATAATGCCCTGTACTGCCAAGAAGTTCGAGGCTGAAAGGCCCGAAATGCGCGGAAGTGGATACAAGGATGTGGATTATGTGCTTACCACAAGAGAGCTTGGCAGGATGATACACCAGGCAGGCATTGATTTTGAAAAGCTAGAAGATGAAAAATATGACAGCATCCTTGGAGAATCAACCGGTGCCGGCATTATTTTCGGTAATACCGGTGGTGTGATGGAGGCGGCGCTGCGTACTGCCTATGAGTTGGTTACAGGCAGGGAAGTCCCATTTGCCAACCTTAATATCAAGCCCGTGCGAGGTATGGAGGGTGTTAAGGAGGCATCCGTTAAGATCAAGGACACCAAGCCCGAGTGGAGTTTCCTTGAGGGTGTCGAGTTAAACGTTGCAATTGCCCATGGCCTGGTAAATGCCAAGACACTTATGGATAAAATAAAGGCCGGAAATGCGAATTACCACTTTATTGAAATAATGGCATGCCCGGGAGGCTGTATCGGTGGTGGCGGACAGCCCATACCTACCAATATGGAGGTGCGCAAGAAACGTGCAGCCGGTGTTTATGAGGAAGATGAGGCCATGGTGATACGTAAATCACATGAAAACCCCGAGGTTAAGGAGATTTACGAATCCTTCCTGCACGAACCATGCGGGCATAAGTCACATGATCTGCTCCACACACACTATACTCCTCGTAAAAGGCATTAGTATGGGTGTATTCTGTTAGCAAAATCCAAAGGGTTGATCCTGAAAGTGCACCACTATACATAGCGGGCATGATCAAGATCAACCCTTTTTTAATATCCGGAAAAAGAGAAAAAACCGGGTTTAATTCACTGTAAACAAACGGATCTTACCAGATGAAAAACAGAAACAGTCATGGCAACCATACCCAGGTGCCTGTGCCGACCTTAAGGCGTTTGCCAGGATACCTGAGTTTTTTTAAGGCGCTTAAGATAAACGGGGTGCTGTATGTCTCCAGCAGCCAGATAGCCTCGGTATTCAATATGGATTCCACACTTGTTACAAAGGATCTTTCACATACGGGTGTCAAGGGAAGGACCAAGGTTGGCTATAATGTGGATCAGCTGATAGATACCGTAATAAACTTCCTGGATTTCAATACCAGGGAGAGTGCGTTCCTGTTTGGAGTTGGAAACCTGGGCAGGGCGCTTTTAAATTACGATGGCCTAAAGCATTACGGCCTGAACATAGTTGCCGGGTTTGATGTGGATCCGGGTGTGATCAATACCAGTATAAAGGGGGTAAAAGTATATTCTCTTGAAACCTTCCGTGATCTTTCCGTTAAAATGCCAGCACGCATAGGTATTATTACCACTCCGGACAAAAGCGCCCAGGAGGTTGCTGACCTTGCAGTAGCATGGGGTATAAAGGCAATCTGGAATTTTACACCGCAGTCAATTAAGGTTCCGGGCAATATAATTGTTGAGAACACTTCCGTTTATTCAGATCTTGCTGTCATTTTACACAGGCTGAACAAATAATGATGTGAAAAAATTCACAACTTTAGCTTGTTTGTAATTTTTAATTGTTTATCTTTGCACTGGTTATTATGATATATCAGTTGTTTTACCTGGCAACAGATGAAATTCAGTTTTACAGGCAGGAGGATAGCAGGGGTTAACAGAAATTATATTTGGTCATGAAGGTTAGTGATATAGTCAGGATACTTGACGGTCGTCTGGTTTGCGGGGATAACCGCAGTGACTATACAATTGATGTTGCCTTTGCTTCCGACCTTATGAGCGATGTGCTGACGCTTGTAAATGACAATGTTTTGCTGATTACGGGTTTGGCAAATCTGCAAACCATACGTACAGCAGAGATGTCTGATATCAACTGCATTGTTTTCGCCCGTAATAAAAAAGTCAGCCAGGAAATGGTTTCCCTTGCCGAAGAAAGCGGCATAAGCCTGATAGAGTGCAGGTATTCTGTTTTCCGTACCTGCGGCTTGCTCTATCAGGCAGGGGTCAAACCTGTTTATTGAATTGGTAATGGACCAGGAACTGCATTATGAATATAATGTTGAGGGAGGAGATTTCTCGAGGGCAGGTTATGCTTCGAGCCAGATAAAAAAGATCCTTAAAAGACTGAACATTGATGCCGGGGTGATAAAAAGGACAGTTGTTGCCTGTTATGAAGCCGAGGTGAATATTGTGGCACATGCCTATTCCGGGGCGGTATACTTCGATATTGAGAGTAACAGGCTAAAAATAGTCTTCAGGGACGAGGGACCGGGAATAGAGGATATTGAAATGGCAATGACTGAAGGATTCTCGACGGCAAGTGAGGAGGTAAGGGAGATGGGTTTCGGTGCAGGAATGGGCTTGTCGAACATGAAAAAGAATGCAGACCAGCTGAATATTGAAAGTGAAGTTGGCAGGGGCACAAGGGTTGAGATAATAATAAACACATAACAGGGGTACATAGAGTATTTAAGAGTACCTACAAGTATTTTCAAGGAATTAAAGAACATATAGTAAAAATACCGGGCATGAAAGTTTCAGAAATTGTAAAGGCTTTGGATCTAAAGGTATTCAGCGGAAGCAGGGGGTTGGAAGCAGAAGTTTCCGGAGGTTATGTATCCGACCTCCTTAGTGATGTTATGGGCAATGCAGAAGCTTCACAGGTCTGGGTGACCCTTCAGACTCACAAGAATGTTATGGCCGTGGCTTCACTTAAGGACCTGGCAGCCGTAATCCTTGTTTCGGGACACAGGCCGGATGAAAACACTGCTGCCCAGAGCGAGGAGGAGGGAATACCCATACTGGGTACCGGTTTGAGCGCTTTCCAGGTCAGCGGAAAGCTTTATGAACTTATAGGGAAAAAATGAACAGATACCGTGCCGACCTGCATGTACATACAGTACTGTCGCCATGTGGCGACCTTGACATGAGTCCGGTTAATATTGTGGATACAGCGGCCAGGAGGAGGATTGACATTCTGGGTATAACTGACCACAACAGCACAAAGCACGGTGAGCTTATAAAAAGACTGGCGGTAAAAGAGGGGATATTCGTCCTTTGCGGGGCGGAAGTTACAACAAGGGAGGAGATACACTGCCTGGCGTTCTTTGAAAACAATGATATCCTGGAAGAGTTCCAGGAATACCTGGACAGGCATATGGGCAATGTTATGAACCAGCCGGAAATCTTCGGTTACCAGGTTGTGGTTGACGAGGATGAAAGGATAATTGAGGAGATAGACAGGCTCCTGATATCGGCCCTGGATGAAAGCCTTGATGATGTGGAGAAGAAGGTGCACAGCCTGGGGGGCATATTCATACCGGCCCATATTGACAGGCAAAGCTACAGCCTTTTCAGCCAGCTGGGTTTCGTACCACCGGGGCTGAAAGCCGATGCACTTGAGATCAGCGGATGGACCAGTACTGCAGAGATACTGAAGCGCTTCCCTGGTCTGGAAACCTACAGTTTTATAGGCAGTTCGGATGCACACCATCCTTCACAGCTCGGCAGCAGAACCTCGCTCTTTGAAATGAAAACAAGGAGTTTTACTGAGATAAAAATGGCCCTGGCCGGGGAAAATGGACGTAGTGTAACAATACAGGAGTAGGATGAAAGATATTTCACTGCATGTTCTCGACATTGTTCAGAACTCAATATCAGCAGGTGCATCCTTTATTGATATTGGAGTATTTGAAGACACCGGTGAAAATTCATTTAGAGTTAGGATAGGGGATAATGGCAGGGGAATGAGCAGTGAGGTGATCCAGAAGGTTACAGACCCTTATTATACTTCCAGGACTACCCGCAGGGTAGGGCTGGGTATTCCGCTTCTTAAGCAGAATGCAGATCAATGCGAGGGTTGCCTGATAATTGAATCTGAACAGGGTAAGGGTACACTCATAGAGGCGGTATTTGTTCACGATCATATTGACAGGCCTTCGCTGGGCGATATTGCCGGTGTGTTTGTACTGCTCATTTCAGCAAACCCTGAAATAAGGTTCAGGTATGCACATATAAGGGATGGTAAGCAATACAGTATTGATACGGAAGAGATAAAAGATGCTGTAGGAGATATTGCAGATATTGATCAGGATATTATAAGGTATTTAAAGCAGATGATAAGGGAGAACCTTGAACAGACAGGGGTATTATAAATAAGGATTGAGTTAATCACAACATAAAAAGGGAGAACAAGTTATGACAAAAATCAAATCTTTGGCGGATCTTAAGAACAAAAAGGCTGAACTGCAGTCAAAGATCGCCCTGAGAGAAAAGAGCGACAAACCCGAGGGGCGGGTTCTTGTTAAGGTCGCTATGGCTACCTGCGGCATTGCCTCCGGCTCCAAGGAGGTGATGGAGTACTTTATGGAAGAGCTGGACAAGCGTAATATTGATGCCATAGTAAGGCAAACCGGCTGCATGGGCTACTGCTATGCAGAGCCTACAATTGAGGTCACGGTACCCGGTAAGGAGGCTGTTGTGTTCGGTTATGTGGACAACAAAAAAGCCGATGAGATCATTGAGAAATATATCAGGAACCATGAACTGGTTGACGGGATAATCCCGGTAAATTATCAAACCATAGAAAACGACAAGGAGGAATAAGGATATGGCAAAATTCAAGATGCATATGCTGGTTTGCGGTGGTACAGGCTGCCGGGCTTCTGCCAGTGACATGCTTTACGAGAACCTGAAGAAGGAAGTAAAGGAGCAGGATCTTGAGAATGATGTTCAGGTTGTGGAAACCGGTTGTTTTGGTTTCTGTGAAAAGGGCCCCATAGTAAAGGTGATCCCTGACAACACTTTCTATGTTTCGGTAGAGTCCAATGATGCTAAAGAGATAGTAGCAGAACATGCACTTAAAGGGCGCCAGGTTGAACGCCTGCTATATACTGATCCTGTAAAAAAAGTCAGGATATCCGACTCAAAGGGAATGGGCTTTTACAAGAAGCAGATCCGTATTGCTCTTCGAAACTGTGGCTTGATTGACCCGGAGAACATTGATGAGTACCTGGCAGCCGATGGATACGAGGCAATGGGTAAGGTGCTGCTTGAGATGACACCTGAGGATGCAATCCAGGAGATGATAGATTCAGGTCTGAGAGGCCGCGGAGGCGGTGGATTTCCCACAGGAATCAAGTGGCAGATAGCCAGCAAGGTGTCCGGCGACCAGAAATACGTTGTATGTAATGCTGATGAGGGTGACCCCGGTGCATTCATGGACCGTTCAATTCTTGAGGGTGATCCCCATTCAGTTCTTGAGGCAATGGTTATAAATGGCTTCTGTATCGGTGCCACCAAAGGCCTCATATATATCCGTGCGGAATATCCGCTTGCAATAAAAAGGCTTAAGATTGCCATTGACCAGGCGCGTGAGTACGGCCTGCTTGGAAAAGATATTCTAGGAAGTGGTTTTGACTTTGATGTGGAGATCCGTTATGGTGCCGGTGCATTTGTATGCGGTGAGGAAACCGCTCTAATCCACTCAATGGAAGGTGAAAGGGGAGAACCTACCTTTAAACCCCCTTTCCCGGCACAAAGCGGTTACCTCGGAAAACCAACCAACGTAAACAATGTTGAGACATTTGCAAATATCCCGGTTATATACAACAAGGGTGCAAAATGGTTCTCTGGTATTGGCACTGAAAAATCGAAGGGAACAAAGGTATTTGCGCTTGCGGGAAAAATAAATAACGTAGGGCTGATAGAGGTTCCCATGGGGATTACCCTTCGTGAGGTGATCTTTGAGATTGGGGGCGGCATTAAGGACGGTAAGAAATTCCGTGCCGTGCAGACCGGAGGCCCTTCGGGCGGTTGCCTTACTGAAAAACACCTCGACACCCCAATTGATTTTGATAACCTTCTTGCTGCCGGCTCAATGATGGGGTCAGGCGGGATGATCGTCATGGATGAGGATGACTGCATGGTGTCGGTCGCAAAGTTCTACATGGACTTCACCGTTGAGGAATCGTGCGGTAAATGTTCTCCCTGCCGTATCGGCAACAAGCGCCTCTACGAGCTCCTTGACAAGATCACAAAGGGCCAGGCAAGCAAGGAGGATCTTGATAATCTGCGTAACCTGAGCATGGTGATACGTGATACCTCGCTGTGCGGACTGGGGCAAACATCTCCCAACCCCGTGCTGTCGACCATGGACAACTTCATGGAAGAGTATGTTGCGCACGTTGAAGAGCAGCGTTGTCCTGCAGGAACATGCAAGGATCTGATCCGGTACGAGATAATACCGGAAAACTGTGTGGGATGTACGG
>PWNY01000073.1 GCA_003557805.1 Bacteroidales bacterium
AGAATACATCCCCTGGGTATGCCTCCCTTCCCGGGGGGCGACGCAGCAACAGCGACACCTCCCTGTAAGATACTGCCTGCTTTGAAAGATCATCATATATAACAAGCGCATGTCTGCCGGTATCCCTGAAGAACTCACCAATTGCCGCCCCTGTGAATGGAGCGAAAAACTGCATTGCGGCCGGCTCACTTGCGGAAGCGGATAAAACCACAGTATAATCCATTGCCCCGTGTTTCTGGAGCTGACTTACAATATTAGCGACAGTTGAACCCTTCTGTCCGATGGCAACATAGATGCAAAATACAGGTTCGCCCTTTTCGTGGTTCTCTTTTTGATTTATAATGGTATCTATTGCAATGGCGCTTTTCCCGGTCTGGCGGTCGCCAATTATTAGCTCCCTTTGCCCGCGGCCGATAGGTATCATAGCATCTATTGCCTTCAGACCGGTTTGTAACGGTTCATTTACCGGCTGGCGGAATATTACACCGGGGGCCTTTCGTTCCAGGGGCATCTCATAAAGATCGCCTTCAATGGGGCCCTTTCCGTCAATTGGCTGACCAAGTGTATTTACAACCCTTCCGAGCAGCCCTTCTCCGGCCTTTACCGATACAATACGCCCGGTTCTTTTTACAATATCTCCTTCCCTTAAGTTGCGGGCATCACCAAGCAAAACCACCCCGGCATTATCTTCCTCAAGGTTCAGAACTACACCGGTAAGCTCTTCATCATTGCAGCTTATCATCTCTCCTGCCCAGGCGTTGCTGAGGCCATAAATACGGGCTATTCCGTCTCCAACCTGCAATACGGTACCGGTCTCTTCCAGCTCGGTCTCCACACTGAACCCGGCCATTTCCTGTCGGAGTATTGCAGAAATCTCGGATGGTTTTATATCGTGCATTTTATTTATAGTTTAAATGCTTCCTGATACGGTTGTACCTGTCCTTTATACTTGCATTATACTGTTTTTCACCAAGGTTAAGAATGAAGCCCCCGATAATCTCAGGATCGACCTCCTCCTCAAATTCAATTTCACAGCTTGTCAGTTTACGGGCAGCATTCAGTGCACGTGTACGCAGCTGGCCATTTATAGGTACAGCTGTTGTGACCCTTACCGTCTCTATTCCCAGGTATTGTTTGTAGACAGTCAAATATGAGGAGGAAATGCCCTCTATTGCCTCCCCCCTCTGTTTCTTGGTGATCAACAGAAGGTATCTTAATACAAGAGGGTGTAAAAGCTTATCAAGGATACGGGCCAGTACCTTCTGCTTCTTTGACAACCTGATAACAGGACTTTTTAGTATGATCTTGAGTTCGGGATTCTTTTTAAAAATTTCATTTACAAGCTTCATATCTGTGTAAGAGCGTTCAAGGATATTATTTTCCAGGGCCAGTGACAAAAGCGCCCTGGCATATCTCCTGTTCAGTATGTGCCTGTTCTGGGGCATAAACTTTTTAAAGATCTTTTAATTGCTGGCTACATCATCCAAAAGCCTGCCTACATATTTCAGGTTCCTTTCCCTGTCACTGAACTCTTCCCTAAGAACCTTCTCCGCAATTTCCAGTGACAGCGCTGACAGCTGCCCCTTGATCTCCAGCATGGCCTCTTTTTTATACTTTTCAATCAGTTCATCAGCCTTATCCGAGATAACCCTGGCTTCCTCCCTTGCTCTATCCTTTGCACCAGTGATTATTTGCTCCGCCTCCTCTCTTGCATCGGCAACGATTTTGTCAGCTGCCTGTTGGGCTTCGGCAACCTTCTCTGTCTTCAGGGCAGCGAGCTGTGACATTTCATGCTCAATGCGTTTGGCATCGCTGAAAGATTTTGCAAGCTGCTTCTCCCTCTGGTTCAGTACTTGCAGGATAGGCTTCCAGGCGTATTTTTTCAAAATCAGTAAAACACAGCCAAAAGCAATAGTCATCCAGAAGATAAGACCCAAACCTGGCATCAATAGTTCCATGGTCAGATAATTTGATTATTCTTCCACAACAGGGCGTTGTATTTGCAGCAGTTTTTGCTCCTACAAGACCCGTGACATAAAGGACCGGCAATCAACACCGTATCCATAAAAAGACTTATACAAAAAGCGTCAGAAGCACAATGACCAGTGCAAAGAAGGTAATACCCTCTATAAGCGCAGCCGCGACAACCATTGAAGAGCGAAGGTCACTGCCGGCCTCAGGCTGCCTTGCAATATTGTCAATTGCGCTCCTGGCAATCGAAGCAATACCGAAAGCGGCACCAAATACTGCAATTACAGCCGTAAATGCTGCTCCAAGCTTCATCCACTCGTGTGCTATATCAACACTGTTAAGTAATACAAATAAGAAGGTCATCATTTCAAAAGATTTATGGTTTGTAATCAATGGCCTGCTTTGGGCACTGCCATTCCAAAAAAGAACGCACTAAATAACGTAAAAATATATGCTTGCAGAAAAGACACCAGTATTTTAAGGAAATTAAGGAATACAAGAAATAAAACCGTAAGCGGGGATATGGCATACCCCATCAGTATGCTTACCGAGCCGAGCACAAAAATAAGCGAGGTAAGGCTTAGAATAACCATATGGCCCGCCGTCATATTGGCGAACAACCTTATCATAAGCACAAAGGGCTTGATAAAAGCCCCCGCTATCTCAATAACGGGAAGTATCGGGATCGGGAACTTTAAAAATGCAGGTACTCCAGGTGTGTTGAACATATGCTGCCAGTATGCCTTGTTGGCATACCAGTGGGTGGTAAAAAATGTAAACATAGCCAGCACAAAGGTAACGCTGATATTGCCTGTCACATTCGCACCCCCGGGAAATACTGGCACCAGCCCCAAAAGATTGTTCAGGAAAATAAAGAAGAAGACGGTTAGCAGGTAAGGCATGAAGGTCCTGTACTTTTCATGGCCTATAGCCAGGATGGCAATATGATCGCGCACGAACAGTATAAGGGGCTCGAAGAATAGCGGAAGGCCTTTGGGAGTTGAGTAAATGTCGGCACCCCTGTAGCTTTTCGCAATTCTGACAAACAAAAAACAAAGCAGTGCAGAGGCGAAGAATACCGCCAGCACATTCTTTGTTATTGACAGGTCAATAATGAAAGAAGCATCTGGGTCAGGTGTCCTGCCGTCAACAAGGACCCTTATCACCCGCCCCTTGCTGCGTCCTTCAGTTCCCAAAGCAAACCCTTTATACGAACTTGTTCCATGGTCAAAACGGCTGCTCGAAAACAGATATGGCCTGCCCTCGTAAATAAGTATTACTGGAAGGGGAATTGAGAATTCACGTTCACCAATGTCAAACAGATGCCATTCATAACTGTCAAGTACGTGATCCACGATCACCTTTCTCGCATCAAAGTCCCGGCCATCCTCACCCTGGGACATCTCACCGGTATTTCCGGATGCAGCTACCGCCTGCGGCAGTATTATAACCGAGAGCAGCAATATAAGACCCATTACGTGAACAACAGGCCGGTATCCGGAATTACTGAAAGCATGCATAATCCATGTTTTTAAACCTCGGTGCTTCTGTTCTGTGTAAGTTCACGGTAAAGTTTAGTTACCTCATACAGGCTAAATATGAAATAAACGACAAAAAATGTAATTATGAATACAACCGCTTCTTCAGGGAAGGTGAACGAATATGCCATCAGGATTCCGACATAAAACATAAACCGGACCATTGTTATTCCCAAAAAACTTCTTCCCACCCTGTTTTTTTTCTTGCCTGCACCATAGTAAAGGATGGCCCTGGAGGTCAAAATTACCAGATAAAAGAATGGCACAATAAGCCACGACATCACAGGTGTGTACCTGTCAGGCGTCAATAAAGTAAACAGGGTGTAGGCGGCTAACACCAGCAGACCGAACCAGGTCAGACCCCTGACATACTTTCCTAGCTTAATAGACATTGCAAGTGTTTATCAAAACACATTAGCCTTTTTTCCCTTCTCCTGCGGGTTTTTGTTCAGAAGGGGTATCCTTTTCCATAGAGCATGTGCCGGTAAATCTGGCACCTGGTTCAATAGACAATTTATTGGTAATTATATCCCCTTTGAATACAGCCGTAGATTTCAGCGAAAGCAGTTCACTTACATCGGCCTTCCCTTCAACCTTGCCAGAAAAATCAGCATTTACACAAAAAATATCACCTTCCACTATACCGGTATCTCCAATTACAATTTTTCCCCTTGAACGCAGTTCGCCTATAACTTTACCGTCAACCCTGATGTCTCCTTTTGAGTCAACTTCTCCCTTGATCGTAGTACCTGCACCTACCAGGTTTATCGCGGTATGGTCAGGTTCTTTATGCTTAACCATTATAATTCAATTTTAGGTTTGTTAAAACTTTGTACAACTAATTTAGCAAAACTTTACGGCTGCCGGACAAAAATATAAAAACTTTTCCCAGGCTTTCAAAAATCAAGATAAAAATGTTCGAAGAAGTCCCTGTAAGCATCAACCTCCTTCTCCTGGTAGAAAAGCGGGTAATTGTCAACAGAGATCACAAATGCCTCCATGGCAGGGTCTTCTGCAAATATTTCAGACCCTGTCAGTGTATTATAATACTCCATGCTGTTTTCCTTGTCCGGGAAATTGGTTACGGTTATCATATGAGTATTGTTTTCAAAGAATATATTACTGACAGACAGCTCTTTCTCCGGATAGTTCTCACTGTTGAAACCTTCAATCAGCTCTACAGTTTCAGGTATATCGGCATTGGATGTATCGATCAAAAGCAAAAAGAAGTGCACTGCACCTGGTGAATTGTTAAACGGGGAATCAACCGGCATTTCAACCGTATCAACACTCCTGTCATCTCGAGTTGTCCCGGCAGATGAACCTGCCGCCCCCCCAAGTGAAGCCAGAAGAGTAGTCGCCGGCTGATGAACAGGCGTGTCAGCAAAGTTATCGACTACATATTGCAGCTCAGAAATAAAATCCCGGCGGTTATCGGTCCTTCCCAAAGCCATGGCATTAAGGTAAGCGAACCTTGCCATCAGCTCTCTTGGCACATCAAGTGTATCCAGGGCCTGCCTGTTTCGGCTGATTATATCATACCTGCCGGCAAAAAAGGCGTTATAGCTCTCCCTGTAAAGCTGCCTTGCAAGTTCATCCTTCTGCCTGACACGGTCTGCATAACCAGGGTCGCCAATAATCATGGCATACTCACTGTCAGGGTAACGGTTCATAAGTTCGTTGCTTATCCTTTCGGCCTGGGCAGCATTACCCCTTCCCCTGTAGAGATAATATAAGTGGTAAAAAGTATGCAGTTCCCTTTCACTGCCAGGGAATCTCTCCAGAAGTGTCTCAAGGCTTGCAATTGCATTCTCCCTGTCCTGGAGCTCATCCCTGAAAACCATTCCCATATTGTAATATGCCTGTACCTGGCGGTTTTTTGACGAACGCAACTGCTCCTCGCTGTTAGGTATATTCCTCAGGTATGCTTCGGCATCATATTCATCAAACTCCTCATCTGCCTCATCCTCCATTGACAGATCATCGAAACCATCCATATCCATTCCAAAAGCATCGGCCATTACCTGCCTGTTGCTAATCCTCCACATATCCTCAAGCGGCCTTTCCCCGAAACGGCTGAAAAACTCCATCTCGCCATTGCTCATTGCCGTGGTATTATAAAAATACCAGCCCCTTCCCTGGTCAGTGCTCCTGGCCTGCCTCGCAGTTCTGCCAGCATCACGCATTTCCTGCATTCTCTCCCTTTCAGCCTCTATCCTGAGCCTCTCCTGTTCACGAAGATCCGCTATTATCCCCTCCACAACAGCCTTCTGCTGCTCCTCGTTAAGGGTTGCAAGATGCTGCAGGCTGTCCTCCCTTTCGATAATATTTGTAAATTGGGATACCCTTGATAAGACCCGGCTCCTGTTGGTTATCTCCTGGTAGTTATCATATCCTGAGGGCAGAAAGGTTGCTGCGCTGTCGTAATAGATATTTGCCTTTAAGTAGTCTGGATGCTCAAAGTATATTTCACCCAGGCGAAGGAATGACAGACCCTTTTGCATATCATTGTCCACACTGCTTTCAGCAGAAAGAGTATATAGTCTTATGGCCTCATTTTCATCACCCTGGCGCATTGCCAACTGAGCCAGTGCATAATATATCTGATCCCGGAACTCCCTGTACCTTTCCTGGCTTAACATATCCATAAGCTCATCGCGAATATGGGACCCACCGCCAACGGCCGGGTCATATGCCATGGCCATTCCTATCCTCGCCTGGAAGGACATATTGCGGTCAGCCCTCATATCCAGAACCCTCTGGTATGCCTGCTGTGCATTTGCGTAGTCTTCCGAATGGTGATAAAGCTGTGCCTGTATAAAGGTAAGCCTGGCTCTCTCACGCTGGTCCTTCTCGTATGGCAACCCCTTTTCAAGCTCCCGGGCAGCCCTTAAATACATGCTCTGGCGAAGGTAATGGTCGGCAAATGTCTTCCTGAACAGGGCAACGGTTTCATCTTTCAGCAATCCGTCACTATAATTCCTCTCGAGCATGTCCAGCATCCTGCGGGCCTGGTCAAACCTTCCCTGCTCATGATAGGATTTGGCGATCCACACCTTGGAATCATATACCCGCGGGGTATCATACTGTCTTATTATATATTCGAAAGTAAGGATCGCAAGGGTAAAATCCCTTTTAAAAAAATGTGACCGGGCTATCAGAAAGTATGATTCATCTATCCATTTATTGTATTCTATCCCCCGGATATTCATGGAGTGTCTTCTGATAACGATACTGGCTTTCTGGTAAGTAATATCCATATTA
>PWNY01000388.1 GCA_003557805.1 Bacteroidales bacterium
CACCTTAGTCAAAAATACCCCGCTTTGCCAATAGTTCTTGCACCAAATGATTCAAGACTGGAATTTTTTATCGAAATTTGAGGTTTGTGAATTAATCAGGATAGATACAAAAGCAGCAAAAATGGGAATAGGGATCTATGAAACGATAGGTTATGCAGCTTCAGTTATAATCGCCATCAGCATGGCGATGAGTTCCATTGTAAGGTTCAGGCTGATCAACCTTGCAGGGGCCAGCTTGTTTATAGTTTACGGTATACTTATAGGTGCAATACCGGTGGCCCTGCTAAATTTCTTTATAGTATCAGTTGATATTTACTACCTGAGAAAGATATTCTCTAAAAAGGAGGTGTTTGAGACAATGCAGGTCCGCAACGACAATAAATACCTTCAAAGGTTCCTGGAGTTCCATGCCGGGGAGATAGAACGCTTCTTCCCGGGCTTCACATACAGGCCCGACCTTAACACCCACAGCTTTTTCATACTAAGGGATATGGCAATTGCAGGGCTATTCCTTGCAAGAAAGGAGGAAGACGGCACACTCTACGTGGCTCTGGACTATGTTATCCCAGAATACCGTGATTTCAAGAACGGAAAGTTCATTTTTCACCGGCTTGGGAGTAAGATGCTAGCGGATGGTATAAAGAGGGTAGTAACCCGTGGCCATACAAGCCTGCATCAAAAATATCTTAAAAAGCTGGGTTTTAATAAAGTATCTGGTGAGCATTATGAGCTGCGCCTGACCGAATGATCCATAAAAACCGAACCTGATATTCAGCAATACAGTATCCTGGAAATTCCACCGGGTATGATGAAAAGAACCACATTTATTTTTGCCACCGGATTCGTCCTGCTATGGAATTCGGGATTTATTGGCGCACGGTACGGCCTCGATTTTTCAGGGCCTTTCACTTTGCTTTTTTGGCGATACCTGGCCTTAACACTCCTTATTTTTTTATATCTGGCCTTACGTAAGCGTTTTCGGTGGGTAGGCTGGAAGGCAGCAGCTCCCAACATGCTGATTGGAGTTTTGGCTCACGGTGTGTGGATTACATGTGTATTGCTGGCACTGGACTATCAGGTTCCGGCAGGGGTTGTGGCTTTAGTGGTGGCCCTGCAGCCCCTGGCTACAGGTGCTTTTTCAGGTCGGACCACCGGGGAACAGACTAACTTATACCAATGGCTGGGAGTAGTGTTGGGGTTTTTGGGAGTTGCACTTACCGTAAGCTTCCGGATAGATTTCGGTAGCACATCATCAGTATTTGGGTACCTGATTCCACTGGGATCCGTTATTGGGATCACTGTGGCAAGTCTGATTCAACGACGTATGGAAGTAAATAAAGCCCCCGGTAAATTACCAGTTGATCTGGCCATGTTTTATCAATGCCTTGCAACAGCCCTGGTCCTGTTTTTGCCTGCTGTTTTCATTGAAAAACTATCCGCCCGGTGGGAGCCTGAATTTGTCTTTGCAATGCTTTGGCTGATCATTGCTGTTTCACTGGGAGCGTATGCACTGATGTGGCTCTTAATAGAACGTATCAGCGCTACCCGTGTAGCGAGCTTGTTTTACCTGGGCCCTCCCGTTACCATGTTCATGGCATGGGTGGCATTTGGAGATAGTGTAAGGATTATGGATGTTGCAGGACTTATAATTGTATTTGCCGGTGTGTTATTAGCCCAGTTTAACAATAAATAATCCCGGCTCAGAGCCCGAATTTCTTTATCTTCTTCCACAGGGCAACCCTGCTAATGCCAAGCACCCTGGCTGTCTCTGACTGGTTCCAGCCATGAAGCTCCAGAACCCTTTTAAGCTCCTCCCCAGAAATATTCAACCTCCCTCCCCTTTTCCGGGTAAATCCACCTGTTGCCCCACCTTTTAATTGCTCATTATAAGGTTCATCAATAATAACCGAAGGATCTGTTTCCAGATTGTAGTAGCCTGAAATACTCTCAGGGAGGTCTGGGATCTCTATAAGGCTCTTCCCTGACAGGACAAAGGCATGTTCTATTGCATTTCTGAGTTCCCTTACGTTCCCGGGCCAGTTGTATTTCATCATCCTTTTCATTGCCGGCTGGCTTATTCCCCTGATATGCTTTCCAGTCTCTTTATTGAAAATATCAATAAAGTGGCTGCAAAGCCTTGGTATGTCAAGCCTGCGCTCCCTAAGGGGCGGTATATTAAGGGAAAACACATTTATACGGTAATAAAGGTCCTCCCTGAACCCACCCTTTCTGACCAATTCCGCAAGGTAGCGGTTGGTGGCAGCTATTATCCTGATATCTACCGGTATTACGCTCTCTCCTCCAACCCTTTCTATCTTTTTTTCCTGTATTACCCTAAGCAGCTTTACCTGTAGCGCCTGGCTGATCTCCCCTATCTCGTCCAAAAAGAGGGTGCCACCGTCAGCCAGTTCAAATTTCCCTTTCTTATCCCTTACCGCCCCTGTAAATGCACCTTTTACGTGGCCAAACAGTTCACTCTCAAGCAGAGTTTCTGACAGGGAAGCACAGTTGACCTTTACCATGGGTTTTTCCCGCCTGTCCGACAATGAGTGTATCGCATCCGCTACCACCTCCTTACCTGTACCGCTCTCTCCACTTATCAGCACATTGACCAAAGATTCGGCAGCAAGCTTTATCTTGCGGTATATATCCCTGATCTTCTCATCATTCCCGATGAGTCTGCTGCCCAGGCGGAACTCATCAAAACCGAAACTGCCGGGTGAATGGGTTATACAGTCCAGCTCCGCCGAAAGGTCAACTGCGACAAAGACGTATGAGTCGCTGCTTATGTCTGCTCCTTTATTCATCTGAGATGCAGTACCACCAAAACGATCCCCGGCCCCGGTGGCTGTAATATAAAGCAGGGACTCGCCTTTATCATGCCTTAGTATTAGAGTTTTCTGGAAGGTTTTTTCCTGGCTGGTTACAATGCGCTCAACACAGCTGCCTATATCAAAAGGCTTTCTGTCGGTGGTATAGAAACTCTGGCTCCAGAGCAGACCGGCATCATCCCTCCTGTCAGTGTCCAGCCGGAATATCTCTTCAAGTGCATATTTATTGATATACTTTATTCTCAGGTCTCTTCCTGTTACAAATATTCCGGCGGGTAGCATTTCAAATGATTTCATTTTAAAGGGAATTGGTGGTTCTTGCTTTTATTCAATATGGTTTACAAAGTTAATATTAATTATATAAACTTTATGTTAATTTAATTGCTAACCAGAGTAATGGGCAAAGACAGCACAAAATTGATATATCACTGAGCACTTGTGTATTATGATCAATGGTACAAATTTGGGAAGTAAAATGCGCAGTACACGGCTTGTTGCCTTTTTAATGAATTAATAAATTGTAAATATTTAAGTCTAACAATAAAATACATATGACAATGAGAAAAGAGTTTTTGTTTGGCATAGCAGGTTTGATAATCGGAATAGTACTCACCGGATTTTTTGCCTATAAAAGCGCACCCGGAATGATGCTCAAGGAATCTGAAAGCAGGTATGACTTTGACCGTTCTGTAGAGGTTTTCACCCAGACTGCAACCGATATGGGGTGGTCGATACCAACAGTACACGATATGAGGGAAACAATGGATAATTTTGGTTATGACGTGCTCAATGCAAAAGTTTTTGAGCTTTGTCATCCGGATCATGCATACAGGATCCTTGAGCTTGACGATGAGCGGATAGTTTCATCAATGATGCCCTGCAGGGTATCCATATACGAGAAAACCGACGGCAAAACTTATGTTTCATGGATGAATACCTCAATGATGGGCAATATGATGGGGGGAGTTGTTGCAGACGTAATGGGAATTGCATCCCGGGAGAGCGAGGCAATGATATCATCGGTTACCGGGAGGTGATTCTTTGCAGCTTCAAAGAACAAGCCGGGCGGTTTGTATAATTTTTCTTATATTTAATCACCGGCCCTGAACAAGGCCGGCCAGTCAGGCAAATAATCTGCATATTACCAATCATGTGCAGGTTGTTTGCTTTTTTCACCTTGCTTGAGAGTTATTATGTTATTAACCATTATACTAAGCAAAAGGCCGGATCATGAGAATAAAAATTACTCTTGCACTCTTTATTAGCCTGTTCGCATTCACCTCTTCTGCGTAGCTGAACCTTGATGGGCAGATCAGGCCAAGGGCCGAGTTCCGGGACGGATACAGGATGCTTCCTTCCCAGGACACCAAAGCAGCGGCCCATATAAACCAGCGCACAAGGTTGTCTCTGTCATACAGTTTTGAAGAGAGTGTAAGCACTCGCATATCGGTACAGGATTTAAGACTTTGGGGTGAACACATGACCATTGGAACAAGACCGTCTTTTGGCCTGTACGAGGCCTGGATAAGGCTTGATTTTAACGAACGGCTGAGTGTTCAGGCAGGCAGGCAGGAGCTGCGCTATGACAATCAAAGACTTATGGCAGTCAATGACTGGGCCCTTAGTGCCAGGAGCCATGACGCTATAGTGTTAATGCATGAAAACGACAATTCCAGGCTGCATATCGGGGCGGGCTTCAACCAGAGCCAGGACAGGCTTTTCGGCACAGAATACGGCCTGAATAATTACAAGACACTTAACTACATCTGGTACAGCACAAGGATCTCACCGCTGCTTAATGCTTCAATTCATTTTATTGCCGATGGTTACGAAAACCCCGAAGACAGCGAAGAATTGAACATAAGGCTAAGCTGGGCATCATATATAACCCTGGGTAATGAAGGCCTGCAGCTACGTTTTTACCCTGCCTTCCAGCACGGAAAAACACTTTACGGAGAGGATATCTCGGCATGGTATATGATGGCGGAGGCCTTTTCACCACTAACAGGCAACTGGAGCGCAACACTTGGTGCGGAGATATTCTCCGGGAAAGACCATCTTAAGACCGGGGATGACAAATTCAGGGCATTCGATGATCTTTATGGCGTTGGACACGGGAGGAACGGCTATATGGACTATTTTACCAGCTTCCCTGGACATACCCGGCAGGCAGGACTGATTAACCCTTATCTGAAAAACAGGTTCATAATTAACCCGTCAACAGATATAACTGCCGATTTACACCTGTTCTTCCTACAGAATAACTACCCGGATCCGGATGACAGCATGAGGCCCATTGACAAATACCTTGGGACGGAGATAGACCTTGTGCTGACCCACAGGTTCAATGAAATCACCCAGTTGCAGTTTGGTTACTCCGTTATGTTTGGTTCAGAGAGCATGGAGGTAATTAAGGGAGGCAGCAGCGATGAGTTCGCGCACTGGGCATTTTTAATGATCCGTTTATCGCCAAAATTTCTGTAACACATTATGGATCTTCTTATAAAAAACGGTATAATAGTCAATGCAGACCAGGAGATCGCAGCCGATGTACATATCCGGAACGGGCTGATATACAATATTGAGAAGGATATCAGGCTCAACAAGGGTGACATTGCTGAAGTGATCGATGCATACCGTATGTTCGTAATGCCCGGGGGCGTCGACCCACATGTGCATATGTATCTGGCGGGTCCTGCCGGCCACTCTTCGGATGATTTCGTATCGGGCAGCAGGGCTGCCCTGTTGGGGGGCACCACCACCATTATTGACTTTGTAACTCCATACAGGGGTGAAAGTCTGACAGATGCACTGAAGGCAAGGATGGAGGAGGCCAGCGACTGCAATACCGATTACAGCTTCCACATAAGCCCCGTCGAAATAAATAACACAACCCCCGGACAGATAGAAGAATGCATAAATAATGGTTTTCCCTCATTCAAGCTTTACATGGCATACAGGGACAGTATTGGCATGGATGATAAAAGTATTGAAAAGGTTATGAATGCCGTTGCACAGAATGGGGGTATTGTATGTATGCACTGTGAATCTGATGATGAGATAAAGCAGCTTCAAAATAAGCTTGCAGCGGCCGGAAAACTCTCACCCAGGTCGCATGCCGATTCAAGGCCTCCCCATACCGAAGTAAAGGCTGTTGAAAAGGCAATAGGTATGGCTGAAAAGACCCAATGCCCTCTCTATATTGTACATGTTTCAACTGCCCAGTCGGTTGATCTTATAAAAAAGGCCCGCAGCAGGGGGCTCAGGGTTATGGGTGAGGCATGCCCGCACCATCTTTTACTTGATGAATCCTTATATGATGAAGTGTTTGACAAATCGGCACAGTTTGTAATAAGCCCGCCACTTCGTTCTGCAGAACACAGGGATGCACTCTGGAAAGGCTTGCAGGATGGGGCGCTTGAATCATCCGGCACTGACCACTGCCCCTATATGATGAACCAGAAAATGCAGGGTATTGCCGATTTCCGTAAAATACCCAATGGGGCAGGAAGCGTTGAACACAGGCTTCAGCTGCTTTACACCTTCGGCGTACTGAAAGGCCGTTTGGATATACGGGATTTTGTGGGTATTTGTTCAGCAAACCCTGCAATGATATTTGGCCTTTACCCCCGTAAGGGAGTTGTACGCGAGGGCTCCGATGCAGACCTGATCATATGGGATCCTGCTTCAGAAAACCGTATATCGGTAAAGAAACACCACCAGAACAGCGATATAAATATATATGAGGGAATGAAGACACGGGGAGTGGCGAAAACCGTGGTCCTCGGAGGCCAGGTGGTTGTCAGAGACGGCAAAATGATTAACAGTCCGCAAGGACAGTTACTGAGGCGCTGAATGTATGCTCAGGCAAATCTAAACAAGGTTCGCAAAACCCATAAAGGCAAGTGCCAGGATACCTGCAACTACTAGGGCAG
>PWNY01000340.1 GCA_003557805.1 Bacteroidales bacterium
AGTACTGGGCTACGATATTGCTGAAAACCTTTTCCCGGGTATTGACCCTGTCGGAAGGACAATAAAGGTCTTCGGCCATAATACCACGGTTGCAGGAGTTTTCGAAAAGGAAGGAATGAGCAATTTCGGCAACAGCCATGATGATATGGTGGTACTGCCAATAAATTACATTTCAAGGTTTATAAATGTTAACCAGGAAAGGTTCGGGCCGTTTATAATGGTAAAGGCGCATTCAGGGGTTTCCAATGCAGAGATGACCGATGAACTCACTGGACTGATGCGTTCTATCAGGCGCCTTCCTCCCGCAGCAAGCGACAACTTCTCACTGAATGAGACCAGCCTGCTGTCAGAGGGCTTTGACAGCCTTTTTGCAATAATCAAGATGGCGGGCTGGATAATAGGGGGGTTCTCCATACTGGTCGGGGGGTTCGGGATTGCAAACATAATGTTCGTGTCGGTTCGTGAACGCACCAGTATCATAGGCATACAAAAGGCCATTGGGGCCAAGAATTACTTTATACTGTGGCAGTTTTTGTTTGAGGCAATATTGCTTAGCGTGCTGGGGGGCAGTATCGGGCTGTTGATGGTACTTGCCGGAACTGCCGTTATCGCGAACATTTTCGATATCGATGTATTACTCAGTGCATCCAACATTTTGCTGGGTATTAATGTTTCTGCAGTGATAGGGCTGGTCTCCGGCTTTGTGCCGGCATGGTCAGCGGCAAGACTTGATCCGGTGGAAGCAATAAGGAGCAACGGTTAGGAAAAAGGCCTGAAACTCGTTGCCAATAAGCTATTCAGGCATAATTTTGAACTAAAAAAAGAATTTAAATGAGCAAGAAGAGAGTAATGCTGATCATCCTTGACGGATGGGGAAAAGGAGACGGAGGCGATGCAGATATAATCAACCAGGCCAGAGTGCCTTTTACAAAAAGCCTTTACAAGGCTACTCCCAACACCCTGATAAAGACATCCGGGGAGGATGTGGGGCTACCAAAAGGTCAGATGGGGAACTCAGAAGTTGGGCACCTTAACATGGGTGCAGGGAGAGTTGTATACCAGGATCTGGTAAAGATAAGCAAGGCAGTAAAGGACAAGTCCTTTATGCAGAACCCTGTGCTCAGGGAGGCATTTGGCTATGCAAGGGAAAAGGGTAAGGACATACACCTTTTCGGCCTTGTGTCTGACGGGGGAGTTCATTCGGCTATGGACCACCTTTACGGTTTGTGCGATATGGGAAAGGAGTTCGAACTGGACTCACAGCTTTTCGTTCATGCCTTTACCGACGGAAGGGATACCGACCCAAGGAGCGGCAAGGGCTATATCGGGGAGCTTGAAGAGCATATGAAAGCTTCGGCAGGCAAAATAGCTACGGTTTGCGGCCGGTACTACGCAATGGACAGGGATAAGAGATGGGAAAGGATAAAGATCGCATACGATATGCTGCTTGAAGGCAAGGGAGATAAGTTTGGTTCAGCAGCCGAAGCAATACAGGCATCTTATGATGATGAGGTCACTGACGAGTTCATAAAGCCGAAGGTAATTACCGGTGAAAACGGAGAACCACTTGCAACTGTAAACAGCGATGATGTGGTTATATGTTTTAATTTCCGCACCGACCGCCTTCGGGAAATCACAACAGTCCTGACCCAGAAGGATATGCCCGAACACGGCATGAAGACTCTGCCCCTGAAATACGTTACTATGACAGAGTATGACAAGTCGTTCAGGGGAGTTAAGGTGGCCTTCGGCAAGGAAGACCTGAAGGGCACTCTTGGAGAGGTCCTCTCAGATTCAGGAAAGACACAGCTGCGCATTGCAGAAACCGAGAAATACCCGCATGTCACCTTCTTTTTCAGTGGTGGCAGGGAAGAGGCTTTCAAAGGGGAGGAAAGGGTGATGATACCATCACCGAAGGTAGCGACCTACGACCTGCAGCCTGAAATGAGCGCACCCGAGGTCAAGGATGCAGTAATCAGGGAGATAGAGAGCGGCAAACATGACTTCATCTGCCTTAATTTCGCCAATGCAGACATGGTTGGGCATACAGGTGTGATTACAGCAATTAAAAAGGCTCTTGAAACGGTTGACTCATGCCTTCAACAGGTGGTTGAAGCAGGGCTTACAAACTACTACAGCATGATCATAACTGCCGACCACGGCAATGCTGATTACGGCATAAACCCTGACGGTTCACCGAATACAGCGCACACCACCAACCCGGTTCCTTGCTGGCTTATAGACAATGACTACAAGGAGATAAAACCCGGACGCCTCGCTGACCTTGCTCCCACCATACTGCATATGATGGGTATCGAGGCCCCGGAAGAAATGGAGGGAGAGATCCTTGTAAGATAACCTGTTTTATTCTGCCCTGAGGCGCTGAACAAGGCGCCTCATCATGGGCAGCATGCTTTTTGGATCGGTGCTTGTCAGGAGGTTGCCGTCCTCTTCGGTATCCTCCCCGGTATAGTTTGCCCCGGCATTTACCAGGTCATCCTTTATCGCATGGAATGCTGTTAGTTTGCGGTCCCTTACTATACCTGCCGATATGAGAAGCCACGGGCCATGGCATATTGATGCTATGAGCCTGCCATTTTCGTTGTGCCTTTTAACCAGTTCCAGAATCTTCCCATCCCTCCTCCAGCGGTCCGGGGCATAACCCCCGGGAACCACCAGTGCATCGAAAAGCTGGTCCTTTACATCATCAATGCTCATATCAGGAGTGAACACCATTCCTCCCTTTCCCCTATACTGTTTTTTCCCGGGGGCGGCAGATACAACATCAAACCCTTCCTCCTTCAGCCTAAGGTATGGATATAGAAATTCAGAATCTTCAACCATCTCCTCGAGTAGAACAAGTATTTTTTTCATATTCTCAGTTTTTAGATATTGATGAATAATATACTTTCAAAAAATCATGCAGACTCCCGGACTTTAAGAAAGGCCGGGAATATCCTGGTCTGAAACTCCTTCTTTGCATTGCCGTCCAAACGGTTAATAAGCAGCCGTGCCGACTCCCTGCCCATATCATAACCCCTTTGTTCCACAGTAGTAAGTGCAGGCCTTACCATAGATGCAAGGGGGTCATCACCGAAGCCTGCAACGGCTATATTTCCGGGGATATCAAAGCCGTTTTCCTGCAGCAGCCGCATCACGGCCGCGGCTGAAAAGTCATTTACGGCAAATACCCCATCAATTCCCGGTGCACGGCTTAATATTATACTCCTGCGGTACTCCACCTTTGAGGGGGTGTCACATTTGATAACCAGGTTGCTTTTGGGCTTTATGCCTGCATCCCTGAGGGCCTGTACATAACCATTGTACCTTTCACGCCCCACATTCAGATGCTGTGGCCCGGCAAGGTGTAGAATATTCCGGCAACCTCTTTTAATCAGGTGAGAGACCACCATCCTGGCCCCTTCAAAGTCGTTGGTCACTACCCTGTCAGAGTCTATCTCATCACAGGTGCGGTCAAAGAACACAACGGGCACTTGCTGATCCCCGGCCTTTTTGAAGTGACTGAAGTCGAGGGTACTTTTGCTGACAGATACTATAAGGCCGTCAACGCGGTGATCAAGCAGAGCCTGCATATTGATCACCTCCCTGATGTGGTTCTCATTTGACTGGCATATCATCACCCGGTAACCCTTACCGTAGGCCATATCTTCTATTCCGCTGAGTACCGATGAAAAAAAGTGGTGGATGATCTCGGGTATTATTATGCCAATTGTCATGGAGCGCCTCTGCTTAAGTCCCAGGGCAAATACATTCGGACGGTAATGTACCTTTTGAGCATACTCCTGTACCATCTTACAGGTCTTCTCACTGATGTCCGGATGGTTTTTCAGGGCCCTGGAAACCGTTGAGGGCGATACGCCCAGGGCCTTTGCAATATCTTGTATGGAAGCCTGGGTAAATCCGCTCATAACATCTGTCAGGTGTATTCCATAAATATAAAAAATATATCACTGCTGTAGTTGTTTACCGGCCAAAAATCGGGGCAAGCAAAAAACATACCATATTTTAAAATATTTTAAGATATGGGCGTTATAATATAACATTCTAATAATTAATAAAAAAACTCCAGCGCAAACGATTGCGGAAAATATTGATTATCAGTGCTAAAAAAACAAAATAGTATAATATTTTTTTATTAGTTTTGTCTTAACAATATCTAATTTATTTAAAATCTAAATAAGTGGTAATATGACAAAATTTATCAGATTCAGTTTACCAATGCTGTTGATGCTGATCATCAGCACAACGGCTTTCGGGCAACGAGGAACTGTTACCGGGGTTGTCACCGATGCTCAGACAGGTGAAACCCTGCCCGGGGCAAACATCGTTATCCAGGGAACTACCACCGGTACGGTCACTGACATTGACGGGGTTTACAGCCTCGGTGTCCCGGCCGGAGAAGTGACCCTGGTAGCCAGCTTCCTTGGCTACGACCGTATGGTACGTACCATCACGGTCGGGGAAAACGAAACTGTAACTCTCGATTTCCCGTTGGTAATGGATATCGAGACGCTTGAGGAGTTCGTGTTAATTGGCTACGGTATCCAGCGCCGGGAGGATGCTACCGGTTCTGTTTCCGTGGTTGGTGAACGCAGCTTCAACAGGGGTAATATAACTACCCCGGCAGAGCTACTAAGAGGTAAAATGCCAGGGGTTCAGATCACCTCTGCTGGCGGTGCACCCGGCTCAGGTGAGACCATCCGTATAAGGGGAGGCTCATCGCTTGCGGCCGACAATGACCCCCTGATTGTAATTGACGGGGTGCCGATAGAGAGCGCAGGGGTGCCTGGTTTGAGAAACCCTCTATCAACAATCAACCCAAGCGACATCGAGTCATTTACAGTACTTAAAGATGCCTCTGCCACGGCAATTTACGGGTCAAGGGCATCTAACGGTGTGATCATCATCACCACCAAGCAGGGCCAGAGGGATATGCCGCTGCAGCTAAATTACTCAGGCACCTATTCCCTTTCGTCAAACATCCGGACAATTGACAATCTGAACGCGGAACAGTTCAGGGATATCATCAATCAGCGATACGCTGACCGTCCTGCTGTTACCGGAATGCTTGGCGATGCCAACACCAACTGGCAGGACCAGATATTCAGGGATGCATTTGCCCATGACCACACCATAAGTGCAACCGGGGCATTCAGGGATATACCCTACCGCGTGGCACTTGGATATAAGGGAGAAGACGGGGTTCTGGAAAGGGACAATATGGAGAGGGCTTCAATGTCAATTAATCTGAACCCCAGGCTGCTTGACGACCACCTTACAATAAACTTCAACCTTCGTGGAGTAAACATTGAGAACCAGTTTGCAAATGAAGGTGCCATTGGTGCAGCAGTCATGTTCGATCCTACCCAGCCTGTATTTGTTGATGATGATACCTTCGGCGGTTATTTTGTCTGGCAGGAGGATGGTATTCCAAAAGATGTGGCAACCCAAAACCCGGTTGCAATGCTGGATCTTACAAACAACCAGTCGACGGTAAACCGCCTTATCACAAATGCCCAGTTCGAATACCGCCTGCACTGGCTTCCCGAGCTGAAGGCAAACCTAAACGTTGCCTACGACTATTCAAAGTCTGAAGGCACCAATTTCACTCCTGATTATGCACCCTGGGCTTATGTTTCAGGGGGTTCTGACGGCATGTACGAGCAGGAGAGGAAGAACGAACTGATAGACTTCTACCTGAACTACGAAACCGACCTGCCCTCAATTGACAGCCGTTTTGATATAATGGCCGGATATTCCTGGCAGCACTTCTGGCACAGGGGTTCATCATATGTTACCAATATTGAAGGCAACCGCTTCGGAACCGACTTCAGGGTATTCGAAGACCTGGAATACGAACAGGAGCATTACCTGATATCCTTTTTCGGAAGAACCAACTTCTATCTTATGGACCGTTACATATTCACATTTACCCTGCGTAACGACCACACATCAAGGTTCTCCCCGGAAACCCGCAGCGGACTTTTCCCATCTGCGGCCTTTGCATGGCGTATCGACCAGGAGGATTTCATGGACAACCTTGACTTTTTCAACGAGTTCAAGCTCAGGCTGGGTTATGGTGTTACAGGGCAGCAGAACATCGGAGGTGACTATTATCCCTACCTTGCCCGCTATACCCGCAGCCGTGAGGGCGCGAGTTATCCATTCGGCTTTGGTAACTTTATTAACACCTGGAGACCGGAAGGTTATGACATAAACATTAAATGGGAAGAGACCATTACCTACAATGCCGGTATTGATTACGGGCTGTTCGACGACAGGTACTACGGGTCGATCGATTTCTATTTCCGTGAAACCAAGGATTTGATAAACAGTATTCCTATCCCTGCCGGTACCAACCTGACCAACTTCATCCTTACCAATATAGGTAATATGGAAAACAAGGGTGTTGAGTTCAGCATATTCACCAGGCCGGTGGTAACCGATGATCTTGTCTGGGAATTTGGGTTTAACGCCACCTGGAACGACACTAAGATAACCAGCCTTACTGCGGTTGACGATCCCACATACATCGGTGTTCAGACCGGAGGTATCTGGGGAGGTGTGGGTAATTTGATACAGGTGCACAGTGTAGGATACACACCCAGTTCATACTATGTTTACCAGCAGGTATATGACGAAAACGGTGACCCGATAGAGGGCCTTTATGTTGACCGCAACGAGGACGGCGAGATCAGCTCTGCCGAT
>PWNY01000373.1 GCA_003557805.1 Bacteroidales bacterium
ATTATCGCACAATTGCCAAAAGAATTTAAAGGGCTGTTCCGCGGCACGGTCTAAGTCCAGGTTTGCATAAAATGCATGTTTTTTATACCGAAAGTGTTTTTTTGCATACGCTCCCTAATCTTAACAAAAACCAAGGAGGTATATATGGAATTCAATATTTCAAGCCCAGCATTTGAATACGGAGTGAAAATTCCTTCAGTCCATTCATGTGAAGGAGATGATGTGTCTCCTCCCCTGCATTGGGATGGTGAACCAAAAGAAACAGTGACATTTGCTTTAATCATGGAGGATCCGGATGCACCCGGAGGCACTTTTACGCATTGGATAATTTACAATCTGCCTGCCAGCTGCCATAGGCTTGATAAAATCATTCCTATTGAGAAAAACCTTATAAACGGCGGCATTCAGGCAAAAAACGATTTTGGAAAGATTGGATACGGTGGCCCGTGTCCTCCAAAAGGTGAGGAACACCGTTACTTCTTCAGAATCTTCGCCCTGAAAAAGAAGTTACCACCTGAATCCATCCATGACGGAGAATCTTTTTATAAGGCAATAAATGGCCTTGTACTTGATAAAGCTGAGTACATGGGTAAATACAGGATGTCCTCATGATTGGGCAAGGAACTGCTAAGGACTATTATTCTGGGCAGTCGTCTTCTAACGCAAGATCAGATCCTCATTATGAGCAGGAAAAACTTGTACCATGGTCAAAAAACAGTTATCTTTAATAGCAGCATTGAAGGCCCAGGTAATTTTCAGCTTTTAAGAGAAAGAAACCAGTTTTGTTATACAAACCAGTTATATATTATTTCCCATATATCGGGATTATTGCAAAAAACAGTAAAGTGAATTATTTATTTTTTAAAACAAAATACTATGAAATTCTTTAAAGCATTATTTGGGTTAACAGCCGCAGCGGGTGTTGGCGCCTTAATTGGAGTTTTATTTGCACCAAAAAAAGGGACAGAGACCCGGAAAGACCTGGCCAAAAAGCAAAAGGAGTATGAAAAAACACTAAGGAAAGAGTATAATAAAACTATAGACCAGGTGGCTGAAGGTATCAAGGAAGCAGACAAAAAAGTGTCAGAGGCTGCTGACAACCTCAAGGACCAGATCAGGGATAAAAAAATCAAATAAGCCTTATATTTAATAACTACCTTAACTACAGCTCAATAAGTTCAACCCTCCGGTTGCGGGCCCTGCCTTCTTCATCCCTGTTGCTGGCTACCGGTGCGAAAGGGCCAACTCCTTTTGGGATTAACCGGCCTTTGTCAATACCGTGCTCATTGACAAGATAATCAACAACGGCCTTTGCACGTTCTTCCGATAACTCCATGTTTAATTCAATACCGCCGGTGGAGCTGGTATGACCTATCACACCAATACTGATACCGGGGTTTTCTTTTAAAAAACTTGCAATTTCAGCAAGCGCGGACTCAGACCCTTCCTCAATCGTAGCCTCGCCGGTATCAAAATGTATCCCATATATCCGAACACTACCCAGCTCATCAATTTGTTCAGCCATTGCATCAGCAGACAGGTCAACCTTTACCTTTCCGGTTTCCATGGGTTTTTCTTCCATGATCTGAAGGGCCGTCACTACCTGGTTGTCCTCGTCAGCCTGGTCGCTTCTTGCAGAATGGGCAGATACGAAAACATCTCCACTCTCCCTTTTAAGCCTTGCCATAAAGTAACTATGATCACTCCCCATAAAAACATTCCGGGTTTCTCGTCCTCCAATTGTTTCAAAGTCAGTAAAAATAGATCTCGGGATCTGGTCCATACCACCAAAGCATTCATAAACTAATTCAAACCCGGCATTTATAAGGGCCTGCTGATAATTTCTCTGTACCTGCAAGACGGTTGCTCCTTCAGGCTGGAAATATAAAATACGTGTTACCTCACCTTCAGGAACGATCATCTGAAGCTCCCCGTCCTCCTCGCCGGTGTAGAAAGTCAATCGGTCATAATCATATTTTTCATATCCCCTGATATATGAACCCTCGTAACGGGAGATCATGGGGTGATCCTCGCTGCCCTCAACATCTTGCTGAGCAAAGGCAAAATTCAATGCACCGGTTAGCAATATAAATATCGTTATAAAACCACAAATCATTTTCTTACACATAGCTGCTCCTGTTTTTTAAAATTAATTTATCGCATTATAAACAATATGTTATATATTCATATGTGTATTGTTTATAAACACTTTTTATCGACTACCATATAAAATATAAATGTAAGAATGATTACCCGGAATAACAAAAATGAGCAAAATAATCAATTGTTCACACAATAAAAGGATGTATTATCCACGACCAGGCGTTAAAGCCTTAAATACTTATGGCCAGCAAAAAAACTCAATAAAAGCTAATGTGACTTTTTACCAGAAGGCTTAAAAGTTTCACAACCTGAGAGAAACACCCAACCTGTGATTAGACAACTCACACTAATCCAATAACTCAACAACTACCTGGTGTGCGTTGTCGCTTATATCAAGTCTTGCTTCAAGCTCCCGCTCACCTGTTCTTCTTGTATTAACCTGAACCCCATCAAGCATCACACTTAGCTTTTGGCCGGGAAGTGTAAAGAACCTCATCACCGTCTGGTGGCTGTCACCAGAGCGGTTCTCAAGGTAGAAGGTCATGTTTTTTAAGTTCCTGCTTACAAATATATCGGAGTCCTTTAGGAAACCGTCACGGTTGAGTTCAACCATAAACCTGCTGTCTTCGGTTGCCAGTGAGAACCTGTGCCTGGTACCGTCTTTTGGCTTTATCAAAAAGCCATTGCTTACCTCATGCAACTCCCCTCCAAGGGCTATCCAGCCAAAGAGAGGGTCGTCTGTAAGCACTGTTTGCGCCATTCTGAAGACCGCGCACATACCAAGGTCGGCCTCACCGCAGTAAAACCAGGCCCCGCGGTCAACCTGCTTCCTTATCCAGGCCCTTCCGTGCTTGGACTCCATAAAGGCCCAGCCCAGGGCTCCGTCGTTTTGTTCACCGGGCGACCAGAACCCGTAATCCGACCCGGGGGTGCCTGTGTTCATCAGCGAGAATGAGCTCAGGTATGAAGCATACCCAAGCTGAAGCCAGTCATATGGCATATCTGCAAAATTTATCCCGTAATCAAGAATGGACCATCCACCCATTCTTGCCATATAGCTAAGACAGTGTGTGTCAGAGCTGCGCCCAAAATCACTTCCATAAAGGAAGTATTTTGGAAGTAACCACCCCCTGACCGCCAGGCCAGCATAATGCTGCCTGTCCATGAACTCCCTTGAATCCTCCCTGCGCACCTCATCATAGGAGTGCCAATGTTCGGTACTTTTGTTGAACCAGAAGTTCTCGCCTGGCTCTATATCGTTAAGGGAGCCGTATCTTGCCAGTGCATAAGTGGTCTCAAATGCCGTTCTGTCAAAAGGGTATTCGGAGCGGTAGGGATAGGGATCATCATACACAAAATACCTGACCTTCTTTTCCCATTCTGCCCTGAGCCAGTCGGCCTCCTTTTGCCTGCCTTCCTCTTCGAGGTCCCTTATGAGATCTTCAAGGACCAGCTCATTATAAAATCCCCACTGGTATGTCTCATAATAGGGCAGTATCTCGTAAGGATAGGTAAAATATGCCCTGGCTGTCTGATATGCCCTTTCCAGGTAACCATCCGCATCGAGGTAGTTTACCTTTTCAGGATACATCTTTGCTATTTCATACATATGGTAATAGAGCATGAAAACATGTGGGTAGTCGTAGGACCGCCACACCTTCATCTTGTCAAGATTGCGGGGTGACTCTATCTCTGCCCTTAGTTCAACATCGCGGGCAACTTTCCAGTTAGGCACACCATATATGCCATACGGATAGGGATCATCCTCATCGGTACGCTGGAGTCCATCCCACACAAAATTTTCAAGATAGTATTCTACCGATGCGATCTCGTCCCTGTCAGGATAGTAGACGTTCTTTGCAGCTACAAAAGGTGCCTTGCCAAGAGCAGGGTCATCGGCAGCCAGCACATAACCCCACCACCCATCGTAGCCGTCAGTGTCATCAGGTCCGCGCAGCACACTATTATTCCAGTCATATACAGAGTAGAGCCCGTCATACCATTTGTCGGGGTCACGGTGCTGCTGATGGTTCACAATAAAATCACTCCTTTTCCTGATAAGTGTTTCAACAGGTTCGGTAGAAAAGAACTCAAGATGGGTCTGCCTTCCGTTATCATGGTTTATAGTCAGCATATTCTCCCCGAGTCTTCCGAACCCAACCTCATATACATGATGGCCGGGAAGTCTCTCTCCAAGGTATTTTAAAGTTGTCTGCTCAGGGAATTCAGCGGTAATGGAATTGATATTGTTCCTTGTATGCAGCGAGAACTTCGCCTTCAGGTCAGAAGGGAGTGACATACCGGGCACCACTCTTACATCGAACATACCTTCCTCATACAATATTTGCCTCAGCTGCTCATAGCTGTCAGCTGACCTAATCCTGAAGCCGTATGAAAGACTGCCGGGTCCGTCACCTCCAAGGTCAAAACCGGTGTGTTCCATCCTCCATGTGCCAGAGGGTACTTCATTCCCTGAAACTTCCGAGTGCATATACACCCTGTATTCTCCCCCGGCTGAATCAAAGTATTCAAGACGGGTGCCTTTTTTGGGCAGAACTATTATAAAGGGAGGCACACCCGAGGCCCTTGTGAAAAACACATAAGACCCATCCCCGGAAATAAAGTGATGCTTTGTAAACCCATGCTCAAATATCCGGGCAGGGTCTGAGCCCGAAGGTCCGCTCCAGGGAAGACCCAGTGCAAGGTCACCAATTCTTAAGGGAGCATCGGACTTGTTCTCAATTTCTATATCAATGTCAATATAGTTTCTGCCCGCAGTGTAAGTCTGAGCCATGGTAAAGGGCAGATCATCCCGGTGGCTTAAAAGCTTAACTGTTTCATTTGTTGCAGATTCAATATGCATTATCTCCTGGCCTGCGGTGGACCACTCCTGGTCACCTGTCCTGAATGCAATGCTTACACCTGCCATGGGCACGTCAGAAACAATATCTGCACCATATGGATCTTTAAGATCCCCTAAAGAGGTAAGCCCCATGGGAGAAATCCCTGCCTGAAGCCTGTCATTTTCTAGTGTGTAAACAACCTCGACCGGTTCGTTCAGTTGTGATTCGGATTGTTGAGATAATACCGGTATAATCAAAAATAGCATAACAACAATCAGTTGCCATCTGAATAAGTTTTTCATTGGATAGGGATTTTTTGGATTAGGTACAGGGTTAACTGGAACATGATTTTATGGAATAAGCAATTTATCAATAATTTAGCAAACATCCACATATTAAGCATATTAATTATTAACAACAGATGCATTTCCCAGGCATACAACTAATATTTTATTACAGCGATCTGAATACTAACAACATGTTCCTTGTTAATGTGGAATTATTTCCTGATATTTGGAAGAACACCCTTTGATCTCCTGCCACAAGAATCTTTTAATATGGAAATATCCCCCAAATAAAAACACCAACTCTCTAAACCATAAAAACATCTGTCATGGAAAACTCAACATTTTTTACTGCCTGGTTTCTGACTCTGCTTGCATGCATTGCCATTACAATACTTTTGATCTACCTTATAAGAAAGGGGCTGAGGGAGTTTTTTGAGAACCTGAGCAATGACAGCCAGATTACCTCTTTCTTTATCAGAATAACCAATACTGTCATCCTGCTTGCCGGGATAAGCGCGGCCCTGACAAATGTCTACGATACCGGCGAGAAGGCAGACTGGCTTACCCTGACATGGAATATAGCCGACCAGGTCAAGGAGACCCTGGGGAACCTTTTTGTGACCTTGATAATATTAACGGTAATATTCATGGTTCTTCACCTTATATCCAAAAGGTTAAATAAATAATGGAGCTGACCGAAAATCATATTGCCGCAGTCTATTATTCAGGGCTGATCCTTTCTTTGGTCTCTGTTATTATCATACTGTTATACCTGCGTCCTTTAAAGACGGTGATAAAGAAAATAACCGGCAGGGACACTCCGCTTTGGACACGGAGTTTCAAAAGCAGCCTGGTACTTGCAGGGCTTGTTGGTGCAATGTCTGTTTCTTTCAGGGATTGCGCCGGCAGCTATGACTACCTGCTGGATTCAGGTTTTTTAACGGTAATGAAGGGCTTTGAACAGCTTTCTGCCGCATTTGAGCACCTGGCTTTTATACTGCTATTGTGGCTTGTGGTCTTTTTAGCCATACGGCTTAAGAGCAAAGAAAGAAAAGACGTTTATGCCAATTAATAATCTAACCCACAAACAATGACAACACTACTTAAAAGGTCACTCCAGGGGGTGATTGCCCTCTCTATGGCCCTGCTGCTTGTTCAGTGCGGCTGGCTGGAAAAAAGATCACTTGAAAACGACAATATCATTGTCAACTTTGACGAAAAAGGATTAGAATCTATCTACGACAAACTTCACGGGGTCTATCTATATTTCAACGAAGATCCTTCTGCACTGGGCATTGACGGTTTTCTGTATGACACTGCAGAGCTGACACCCGATAATATCACAACCCGGAAAGGAATAAGATCATATTTTTATAAAACAGACAATTACAATATTGAGGTCAGGTATGAACTTAAGGAAAACTGGCGGTTTGTAACAAAACAGATATTCATTGATGCCAAAGATCA
>PWNY01000052.1 GCA_003557805.1 Bacteroidales bacterium
CCTTTTCTGGCAAGCATCTTGACCAGCCGGTCAGCACCGCGCCTTGTACGTGTAAAAACAAGTGAACGCTCAATGCTCTCCTCGGTGACCAGGTGGTGCAATAGTTTCACTTTTGAGGCACGCTCAATATAATATACTTTCTCGCTCGTTATAACATCATCTTTTTCAACTGAATCGATATCCACACTCAATGGTTTTTGGAGCAGATTTGCCGCAAGCTTTCTTACACCTGCAGAAAGTGTGGCGGAAAACAGCATGGTCTGCCTTTCAGCAGGAAGTTGTGAGCATATCTTCTTTATGTCATTTATGAACCCCATGTCCAGCATACGGTCGGCTTCATCCAGGACCAGGTGGTCAATGGAGTGTAGACTAATGTGCTTTTGATTCATAAGGTCCAGAAGGCGTCCGGGGGTGGCTATCAGAATATCACTGCCCTTTCGCAGTGAATCCACCTGGGCCTGCTGTGAAACCCCGCCGTATATTATTGTATGCCTTAAACGTGTATTCCTGCCATATATGCGGAAACTCTCGCCTATTTGCTGGGCCAGCTCCCTGGTCGGGGCAAGTATAAGTGCCCTTGCATGTTTTGACACCCTTTGTCCTTCGGAGAGCATATGTATCAGTGGCAGCGCAAATGCTGCTGTTTTACCCGTTCCTGTACGGGCGCTACCGAAAATATCCCTGCCACGCAGTATTAAAGGTATTGCCTGATGTTGAACTGGAGTGGGTTGTTTGTATCCTTTGCTTTTTAATGCCTGCAAAACCGGCATGGTCAAACCAAGACTTTCAAAAGTCGTCATAATAATATTAAGATTAGTCCCGGAAAAAGCCGGGAGATTTATTGTGTAATTGTAAAAAGTGAGGTGGAGAGATTAAACTGCGTTACTCGGAGTGCTATTCGAAGAACGGGCAAATAAATAACCCAACTCGTAATTACCGGCGCAAAGGTAGGTAAATTATTTTTAATTGAACCAAAATAATTTACAGGTGTTTGAAATTCAGGGATGAAAGAATAATTTAAAAGGCCTTATCAGCTAAGGAACAGATGTTTAACCTTTTGAGCTGCTTTAAGTAAATGATAAGACATATCCTGATACTATCACTGCTTGCAATAAATGTTGTACAATTTTCATACTCCCATACTACCCAGGATTATGAAGAACCTGATATACTCCTGCCAGGAGACACCCTGCTTGTTGATCTTGACGAGACCGTTGTTACGGCATTCAACCGTCCGCAGAGGCTGCTCGACATTCCGGGGTCAATAACATCTTTGGGCCGCATCCGCCTTGAAAGGGAAAAGCCCTCGCTTAATATACTGCCCTGGCTGGACAATGCACCCGGTGTATTTGCACACGAAGGTGCAACCAATACAAACCGCGTTACAATAAGGGGAATAGGGGCAAGAGTACCCTATGCAACCGGGAAGATAAGGGCTTTCCTGAACGATATACCGCTTACAAATACTTCAGGATACAGCTTCATTCAGGATATTGACCCTGCTATAATTCAGAACATTGATATAATTAAGGGCCCTGCAACAAGTGTTTACGGGGCGGGTCTGGGAGGAACAATTGCGATAACATCACGAAGGCCGGAGGCTCACCAGGCAGGTATAAGCAACAGCTTCCAGGCAGGCTCTTTCGGCCTTATCAACAACTCCCTAACAGCCGACCTTCCTGGCAATAAGGCCGCAAGCAGCATAGTATACAGCCATTCATCCAGTGAGGGATACCGTGAGAATAACCGTTTCAGAAGGGATGCAATAAGCTCCATTACCCAGCTTCAGGGATCTGGCCGGTCCGGGCTTACCCTGCTTTTAAGCTTTGTTGACCTTAAATCGCATATTCCTAGTTCCATAGACAGTATAACTTTTGTTGAGAGCCCCTCCTCTGCCGCATCAAACTGGTTGCTGACAGAAGGATATGAAGACTCCCGCCGCCTGCTGGGAGGAGTATCGGGATCCCACTATATCCGTGAAGATTTAAGGGCCAACTTGAGCATATTCAGTATATGGCACGATGAAAAGGAGATGCGCCCATTCGATGTTTTCTATGAAGAGAGGCTGAGTATTGGGACAAGGATCAGGCTGGGCAGGGAAATAAGGGGTGATGGAGTCTATGCTGAGCTGACAGCTGGTGGAGAGGCCCTTTTTGACTATTACGAATACAGCAATTTTGAGAACATTGGCGGCCTTGGTCAGCAGGGTGGTATGATCAGCGACAACAGGGAGAGGACCGGACGCTACAACCTGTTCTTCCAGGCAGATGCAGATATTAGTGACTGGAGTTTTTCCGGAGGGGTCAACCTTAATTATACCGGCACAGATTACAAAGACCGCTTCAGGTCCCGGGGCATTGACCGGTCGGGATGGTATGATTACGGCATAATTTTGTCACCGAGAATAAGCTCAGTATACAAATACAGTGAAAACCACAGGGTATTTGCAACAGTCAGTCACGGGTTCTCACCTCCTTCACTTGCTGAGACATTGAGCCCTGAAGGCGCTATAAACCCCGGCATCAAACCGGAAAAGAGCTGGAACATGGAAGCAGGCCTGAGAGGGCAGGCTTTTGGCAAGGATCTATTTTACGATATCAGCCTGTACAGAATGATGGTAAGGGATCTCCTTGTTGCTGAAAGGGTAGGCGAAGACGCATGGGTCGGCAGGAATGCAGGTGCATCCCGGCACCAGGGTATTGAAGCCGAAACCCACTGGATGATCCTGGGCGGACAAAAAGGAAGATCGGGGTACCTGGAAGAGGTGTCAGTGAGAATGAACTACGCCTATAACCACTTTTATTTTACTGACTTTACCGATCTGGACAGCGATTATTCAGGCATGCGAATACCCGGGGTTCCCCGGCATGTGATGAATGCAAGTGTATACAAAGATACCCGGATAGGACTATATGCAATGGCAGGCTGGAGATACACCGGCAGAATGGCGATGAATGATGCCAACACCTCTTTTACCAGTGCCTATGCCCTTCTTAACCTTATCATCGGTTACAGGCCTGATGTTCACGACCGGGTAAACAGCGACCTCTACCTGCGCATCAATAACCTTACCGACCGTCATTATGCATCAATGATCCTGGTTAATGCACCCTCTTTCGGCGGCCCGCCGAGATATTACTATCCGGGGCTTCCTGTAAACTTCCAGGCAGGTTTGAAAATTTCATTTCGCTAATAATTTCATTCCCTGAAAACAAATATCTGATTTGTCTTATATCTGATTTGTCATATCTTACGGAATTTGCTCCGGCCAAAATGCGGGTTTTGATTAAATTTGCGGCTCCCATGGAAAAAAAGAGCAAACAGCAGGAACTAAAGCACCTTGAAAAGGTAAAGGACAGGCTCCGCTCGGCACTGGAGGTAATTGAAGATAATATAAGGAAACAGGGCCGTGATTTGAAAGAGATCAAGGAATACCTTTACGAGAACAAGACCGGGATGGACCGCATGGAGAAGTTCCAGGTGAGGCAATCAGTGAACCAGGGCGCAGCCAGCGGTGAAGAGGCGGTAAAAAGAAAAAAGAAGATAAACAGGCTTCTGGGGTCACCCTATTTTGGGAGAATGGACTTTGCAAAAGACGGCAGCGAGGAACCATTACCTCTTTACATCGGCATCCACTCCTTCTTTGATGAAGAGAAAAATACAAACATCATATACGACTGGAGGGCGCCTGTTTCAGGCATGTTTTACGACTTCGGGCTTGGCAGGGCCGGTTACGCTTCACCATCCGGGAAAGTGAGCGGAGATATCAGTCTTAAAAGGCAATTCAGGATCAGGAACGGAAGGATGGAGTATATGCTTGAGAACTCCGCTAACGTATATGATGATATACTGCAGGCGGAGCTAAGCAGAAGCTCCGGCAGTAAAATGAAAAACATTGTCGCGACAATACAACGCGACCAGAACCCGGTAATACGCAATGAGGAATCACATGAACTGATAATACAGGGGGTGGCCGGATCCGGCAAAACCTCAATTGCACTTCACCGTATTGCATTCCTGCTTTACCGGTACAAAGACAGTATAAAGTCGGGCGACATCCTAATAATATCACCCAACCGGGTTTATTCCGACTATATAGCTAACGTTCTGCCTGAACTCGGTGAAGAGAAGATCCCGCAGACAAGCATGGAGGAGATAGCCGAACGGGCACTTGAGGGCAAATACAGGTTTCAGGGGTTTTTCAGCCAGGTTTCAGCCCTGCTGGAGAATAGTGATGCTGAAATGCAGGAACGAATAAGGTTCAAATCGACAAATGAGTTTATCTCCCTTCTGGATAAATACCTGGCATATGCAGAGAATGAGTACTTCCAACCACACGACTTATGGGTGGGTAAAAGCCTTGTTCCTAAATGGTTTATAGAGGAGAAGTATTTGTCATTGCACAGGTTGCCTGTTTTCAAAAGGTTCGGGATGATAGCCACTTCGATTGAAGAGAATATAGGGATCTACTATAAAAGGGAGGTAAGCAGCCGGGAAAGGCAGCAACTGCTAAAGGATGTTAAGGCAATGTTCCATATTGGAGGACTGCGAGGTTTATACAGGGACTTCTACCAATGGATTGGCAGGCCCGGTTTTCTGAAGCCATACGGGAGATCAGGGTATGAGTATTCTGATATTTTCCCGCTGGTATATATCAAGTTGCGTTTTGAGGGAATTGAGCCCCAATCCGGGGTAAAACACCTGCTTATAGATGAGATGCAGGATTATTCACCCATACAGTATGCTGTAATCTCCAGGCTCTACCCCTGTAAAAAGACAATACTCGGTGACAGCAACCAGACAGTGAACCCATATGGATCCTCTGGCGCTGAGTCCATCGCCAGGCTGTTGCCGGGTGCCGACATAGTAAAATTAAGGAGAAGCTACAGGTCAACTTATGAGATCACCCGGCTGGCACAACGAGTGCTTGCCGACAAGGATCTTATCCCGGTTGAAAGGTACGGCGAAAAGCCTGTGATCAGGGGGTTTGAAAGTGACAAACAGGAAGTGTCGGCAATCATTAAGAGCGCCGGGGAGTTTTCCACCGGCGGGCTTCGCTCTTTTGGAATAGTCTGCAGGACCGAAAGGCTGGCAAAATTAATACACAGGGAACTTAGGGCAGCAGGCATTGACGCGGAACTACTGGATAGTGAATCCACCTTGTTCACCCAGGGAATAGTGGTAACTGCTGTTCACATGGCCAAGGGACTGGAGTTTGACCAGGTGCTGGTACCGGGTGTAAACAGCAAGAACTACCACAGCGAATCCGACAGGCGGCTTCTCTATATAGCCTGTACCAGAGCAATGCATAAGCTTCAGGTATTTTACACCAGGGAGTTATCCCCATTTTTGCGTTGACACTATCTTACCAGTGAATACCTTAAAAGGTTCAGCCGCATATAGTTATAACCACCTCCCTTTTCTCTCGAGGCCCGTCAAATTCGCAAAGGAAAATGTTCTGCCATGTGGACAGGGCCAGTTTACCGTTGATTACGGGGATTGTTTCCTGTGGTCCAATTATCCCTGCCTTAAGATGAGAATCCCCGTTACCGTCCTGGGCATCATGCAGCCACACGCCCCGGGGAACAAGCTTTGCAAGCAAGTTAATAACATCGGTCTGTACAGATTCGTCCCAGTTTTCCTGGATCATTATTGCAGCAGTTGCACCCCGCACATATACATTTACCGTCCCTGAGGAAAACCCGGACGCCCCGACTATTCGTTCAACCTCCCGTGTAATGTCGTACAGTCCCTCGCGTGCGTGTGTCTTTACATTAATTACCTTCTGCATATTCCCTGTATTCTGATATGTTTTGTTCCTCAGTTGCCTCTTACCGGCAGCCCTGCTCAGACAATTTCCAGGTACCTTACAGGCTTGTTGCATGATTTGGCATACTCAATCTCCCTGCTGGTAGATTCACCGATATAACCTCCCTGGTTTACAACGAAAATTTCATCGGCCATATCTATCTTGCTCAGATGCATATCATCAAGCATAAGTTTGGTTTTTTTGTCCAGCGCCTCGTTGTCGCCACTGTGACCAAAAAGGCCAACGCTTATCACTATATACCCCTCCAGGGTAAGCCTTTTCTGGGCCTCCATGAATGCATCCCTGAACCTTGTGCTTCCGCAAAGGGTAATAATCCTGTATCCGTTTATCATATTATTATTTTTCACGTTAACGGGTAAAAATACCGGTAGATATCCTGCCTGACATGACCATTCTGCCGGCACATAACCGTTGCTCTCCTTTTATAAATCAAAAAGCATATTACGACCAATTGTAAAGATACAATTCACCTGCAATCTGCAGTAAATGTTCTGCTCGCTAAAAATAATAAACATCAGGCAAACACTAATATAGCAAAATGAGCATAATTTACTGGTTATTCACGTAAGTTTATAATACAAAACAGACGGTTACATGCAAGAGTCTGTTACAGCGATGTGCACAGGTGAACAATAGTTGTTCGCTCACGTACACAACTAACTTTGTATTTATTGTTTTGCCTGATGTATAAATAATACAAGTAGATAGTAATCAGTTTATAATTGCATCCGGGTACGGTATTTGATAAACCATTGTCAATCCTTTATCAAAAATAAAATCATGAAGACGGTAAATACGCTATTTATTCTTTTTATACTACTTCACGGATCAGACGGTTATGGTCAGGACTTCAGGAACAGCAA
>PWNY01000403.1 GCA_003557805.1 Bacteroidales bacterium
AGGGCAATTGAGATTGCTGAATACGAGAACAGGAACAAATACCGGGATGCCGGGAAACTTCAATTCAGGCCGCTGATCTTTGGGATCAGGTATGAACGGAGTAAATTGCGATACAGGATAACACAGAGGCTGAAGCAGAGGCTTTCTGAAGGGATGACAGGGGAAGTCGAGAAGCTGCTAAAACAAGGGGTAAATGCTGATAAACTGCTTTTCTACGGTCTTGAATACCGTTATGTCACCCAGTATTTAACCGGAGAAATATCCTATTCAGAAATGTTTGAAAAACTCAATACCGCAATTCACCAATTCGCAAAACGTCAGATGACCTGGTTCAGGAGAATCGAAAAAAAGGGATTTGACATTTGCTGGGTTGAAGGTGAACTGGATGTCCCGGATAAAAAGGGAGTAATACTCAAAAAACTTAGTGCATTATAGAAATGAAAAACTCATATCATACTTTTGTTAACAGATTGAGGTTGTTAGCAGTTATTATGGCAGTCAGCATTATTTTGCCTTCTTGTGGTTATGAAGAGATCATGACCCCGGCAGAAAGCAAAGACTTTGAGCAACCCTCTGGGTATGAAGAAATAATCGACTTCTGTAAAAATGTTGCTAAAAAAAACCCTTTACTGGAAATGGAGGTGATAGGCCACTCAGTTGGAGGCAGGGACCTGGTAGTCCTTACTGCGGGAAAAAGAGTAAATAAGGAAGCTGAGCCCTTAAGGGTATTATTGTTCGCACAGCAACACGGCAACGAACAGGCATCAAAGGAGGCGGGGCTTTTAATACTAAAGGAGATAGCCACCGGGTCACTGGATCACTGGTTCGACGACATGGAACTCTGGATCGTGCCCCAGGTAAATCCTGACGGGAGCGAACTTAATCAAAGGAGAAACCAGGGTGGACATGACCTGAACAGGGACCATCTCGTACTGGAGGCACCTGAAACCATAGCTCTACACAGATTGTTCCAGGGTATTATGCCCCATGTAAACATCGACCTCCATGAATATCAGCCATACACCGAGTCCTGGAGGAGTTTTGGTGCATACAAGGATTTTGATGTACAGGTGGGTATCAACACAAATATCAACATTGCCGAAAATATCAGAAAGTTTAGCCTGGAAAGGGCCCTGCCTGCTATTGGCAACCACCTTGAAGGACTTGGTTACAGTTTTCATAATTACATTGTGGGACCTCCTCCGTCAGAAGGTATAACGCGCTACTCCACTACCCATATAGATGATGGCAGGCAGTCTTTTGGAATTCTAAACACCGTCTCTTTTATTTTTGAAGGCAAGAATGGCAGGGATGGGTTTTCCGATAACTTAATGCAAAGAAGCATAAGCCAGGCCGAAGCAATTAAGGCCCTGCTTGAGTTTTTGACAGAGAACTCTGTCGAGGTAAAGGATATTGTCAACAATGCCAGGGAACAGCTTGTTTCTGAACGTACAGGTGAAAAAGTGGCCATAAGAACGGAATATGCCCCGGATGGCAGTGCGCTGCCTCTTAATCTTAAGTCAGCGACCACCGGGGAAGATACACTGGTTATGGTTGAAAACTACAAACCTTTGGTTGTTCCAGAGGAAGAGACCACGGTGCCGCTTGGATACCTTATACCAAGGCATGATCCCCGGCTAAAAGAGTGGATTAATAATCACGGGCTCTACAGGTTAAACAACATGCCTGCGAATGCTTCTGTTTATGGGTGGTATCTCCGTCCAATAAGCTACACAGAGGGGAGGCGGCCACTTAAAAGGCGGGTTGACCTGTCCCACGCTCATGAACAGTATGTATACCTCCCATCAGGACAGCTTCACTCAAACTTCCTGGTATTGTCCCTTGAACCTTTGTCTGATATAGGGCTGGTTCAGGAAAACTCTTTTGAATACCTTTTGTCCGGTGATGATTGGTATCCTATTTACAGGGTTGAGCCGTAAAAAACATCTTTTTTTTATATTACCCCCCTATTTTTTTGTTGGATGCAAAAATAAAAGTACTATTTTTGCATCAACCCCTATTTTTCATATACCTTATTAAAAAAATAACCAAAAAATGAACAACAGATTTAACGCAGTAAGATCAGCTATCGACCACAAGGAGGTCCCTTTATCCGATCACCCTTCACGCGTATCAGAGTATTTCGGGGAGGATGTCTTTTCGCATAATATTATGAGAGACTACCTTCCCAGGGGGGTTTACAGGGATATAATGGAGAGTATTGACAGACCAGAACCAATTGACAACAAACTGGCCGACCTTATTGCCTCAGCAATGAAAGCCTGGGCAATCTCAAAGGGAGCGACTCATTATACACACTGGTTCCTTCCGCTCAACGGGGCGACAGCCGAGAAGCATGATGCTTTCTTCACACCTGCCGGACCCGGGTCATCGATAGAGCAGTTTGACGGTTCTCAGCTGGTACAGCAGGAACCTGATGCAAGCTCGCTGCCCAGCGGAGGCCTGAGAAACACCTTTGAAGCAAGGGGATATACCGCATGGGATCCATCTTCACCTTCATTTATAATGGACAGGACCCTGTGTATACCTACTATTTTTATTGCATATACAGGCGAGGCACTGGATTACAAAACCCCGCTGATAAAGTCAATGACGGCGCTTGATGAAGTCGCGACCGAGGTGTGCCAGCTGTTTGACCGCAATATCAACAAAGTATTCCCAACCCTGGGATGGGAACAGGAATACTTTCTCGTTGACAAGCACTTTTTTTACTCCAGGCCGGATCTTACTTTATGCGGCCGTACCCTTTGTGGTCATACGCCTGCAAGGGGACAGCAGATGGAGGATCATTACTTTGGTTCCATACCCCAGAGGGTATCTGCCTTCATGAAAGATTTCGAGTATGCAGCCTGGCGTCTTGGTATTCCTGTAAAAACCCGCCATAATGAGGTTGCACCAAATCAGTTTGAACTTGCTCCTGTATACGAGGAGGCTAATATCGCAATTGACCACAACCAGCTCGTAATGGTGGTTATGGAAAAGATCGCGTTAAAACATGATTTGAGGGTATTGTACCATGAAAAACCGTTTGCCGGAATTAACGGCTCAGGAAAACACAACAATTACTCCCTGGCCACAGATACTGGAAAAAACCTCCTCAGCCCGGGCCATACACCAAAGACCAATTTACTTTTCCTTACCTTTTTCATAAACTTTATAAAAGCGGTGGGAGATTATCCCGGTCTTCTCAGGGCTGCAATAGCAACAGCAGGCAATGACCACAGGCTGGGAGCCAATGAGGCACCTCCTGCAATTATGTCGGTATTCATAGGGTCACAGCTAACAGGTATACTTGATGAAATAGAAAAGAAGGTAAAGAACAGGAAGATGACCCCGGACGAGAAAACCGAGCTTAAGCTCAATATCGGCAAAATCCCAAAGATCATCTTTGACAATACCGACAGAAACAGAACATCCCCCCTGGCATTCACCGGAAACAAATTTGAGTTCAGGGCTGTTGGTTCCTCTGCCAACTGCGGCCCTTCAATGATTGTGTTAAACACAATCCTGGCCGGCCAGTTAAAACTCTTCAGGCAGGATGTTAACACACTGATGAAGGGCAAAGTCAGCAAGGATGAAGCGATTTTAAGGGTCCTGAGGAAATATATCGGAAAATCCAGGTACATACTTTTTGAAGGCAACAACTATAGTGAGGAGTGGGTCAGGGAGGCTGCAAGAAGAGGGCTGCCAAATATAAAGAATACACCTGCAGCCCTGAAGGAGTACAAATCAGATAAAATTGCAAACCTTTTCTCTGAAACAGGAGTGCTTACCAAAAAGGAACTTCTGGCGCGCTATGAGATAAGGATGGAACAATATGCCAAGGTACTGCAGATAGAGTCCCGTGTACTGGGAGACCTCGCAGGCAACCATATTATTCCTGCAGCCATAAAATACCAGAATATACTGATTGAAAACCTCAGGGGATTAAAGGAGACCCTTCCCGAGGCACTTTTCAATGAACACTCAAGCCTGCAGATACATACAATTACAAAGATATCGGAACATATTTCCGTAATAAAGGAGAGCGTCTCAAAGATGATCGCGACACGAAAGAAGGCCAATGCAATGAGTGATCCGGCTAAAAAAGCATATACTTACAGCGAAGAGGTCGGTCCTTTCCTTGACCTTATCCGTTATCATATAGACAAACTGGAAATACTTGTTGATGACCAGATGTGGCCACTTACTAAATACAGGGAAATGTTGTTTATAAAGTGATTAAGTTTACATCACAGGTGTTTAATTCCTATATCCTGTAAGACAATCCAATCCCGATCATTTGCTTTGCCTGGAACCCCCGTGTATAGCCAGTTTGTACACCATCCTGGTCGTACACGGGTATTGGTATATCATCGTCATATAAAATGTGAATCAAAAAACTGGCGGTAATATACCTGTTTATCTTCAGGTTAATTGAGGTTTCCCAATCTATGTCGGTATTTTTGCGTTTGCTTTTGTCTTCGTCGGTCAGGTCATTGAAAAGCGTCAGTTTTGAATCAATTTCAACATCCTCAAATACCTCCTTTTTGAACATGATGTTCAACAGGGCGCCAAACTCGGCATTAGTTCTGCTGCCTTCCGAGATCATAACCCCATCCTCATCAAATATTGCAGGGTCTACACCGAAAGAACCCCTGTTTGCCAGTTCCTGGTCCCTTACAAAGGTGAATTTGCCTGAGGCAGGGGAGACAAATATTGACAGGAACTCCCAGGGCTCATAATCAATACCCAGTGAGAGTGATAAATAGCCCGGCGCCATAAAGCGGGATAGAAGCACGCTGTCATTAGGGTACTTATAAGCTTTATCGAACTGGCTCCTGAACTCACCCAAAAAGCTTGTGCTGAAATGCTCACTGAACTCCCTGCCAAACTTCGACAGCAACCTTATCCTGTCTTCGTTTTTGCGAACCGGGGTGTCTTCTATTTTGATAATACCGTACGACATATTGAGCCTGTTATCCCAGTTCAGTTTGTTCTTTTTCAGCTGGGCACCCAGGTTGACAATGCTTGTTGAGGCAAAGCTGTTTTCACCACCCTGAACCCAGTCAGAGAATGAGATCTGGTTGAGCTGCTGGCTGAAAAAGCCTGTAAACTGCCAGGGGTCTTCCTCGGTTTCCTGTTCAGAAGCCGAAAGAACCACCGGCAAATAGAGAAAAAACATTGTTGTGACGAAAGCGGCTATTCTAATTCTCTTGCTCTGCAATGTATCCATTTATTTATTTGTTTTTTGTTTAAATCAAATTTAGGATTAATATCAGGAAATACCGAACGGTAGCAATCATTTAATAATTGTTATCTTTCGCTCTAAAACCAAAAACATAAAAAAACACTGTTATGGATAAAAAAGTTTATTTGGTCAGCGGAGGAAGCTCAGGCATTGGTCTTCAGATATTAAGAGACATAACAGACCAGGGCAACATCGCAATATCCCTTAGTCGTAACAAAGAGAAAGTAGAAAGGGCCCTGAAACAATTTCCTGACCTTGAAGGCAGGGCAGACTTTATCCTTGGGGATATCTCAAATACAACTGATGCAGAAAAGATCCTTAATTACCTTGAAAGCAGGTACGGTTCTCTGAACGGTCTGGTCAACAATGCAGGAGTGCTAACCAAGGGTACCATTGAAACAGTATCAACAGATGACTGGAAGTTTACCCTTGATGTGAACCTTACGGGACCTTATATATTGACAAAGGCACTGCTGCCCCTGCTAAAAAATGCCGGGGGCGCATCGATAGTGAATATTTCATCAGTAGCGGGCCTTAAACCGGGAACAGGTATCGCATATTCAGTGTCAAAGGCGGGCCTCGACATGCTTACGCGCTTTCTTGCCGGAGACCTTGGCCCTTACAATATCAGGGTCAACTCAGTTAATCCGGGCCTTGTCAGAACCAATATACATCTTGACAACAAGATTTTTGATGACAGGGATTCATATGAAAAGATGCTGGGAAAGGCAAGTCCGCGTTATCCGCTTGGCCGTATTGGTGAAGCAGATGATATTTCTTCTATGGTGCTTTTTCTGTTATCAGAACAAGCCTCCTGGATCACAGGTTCTATTATACCGGTTGACGGTGGCGTTATGGTAGAGAATGATCTGATACCGCCAAAACAGCCTACTTCTTCTTAGGTGATTGGTGCAGTCCGCACTCTTTGGTCTCTGGCCGCTCCCACCACCATCTTCCGTCCCTTATATTCTCTCCGGGCATAACGGCCCTGGTGCAGGGCTTGCACCCCAGGCTCGGATAACCCTTGTCATGTAACGGGTTGTATGGTACATTGTGTGTATTGATATAATCCCATACCTGGTCCTCTGTCCACTCCAGCAAGGGGTTTACCTTTATTATCCCATTCGCATCGTCCCATTGTGCAAGGCTGATATCTTTCCTCGTGGGAGATTGTTCGCGCCTCAGTCCGGTTATCCAGATCTTGTTACCTTTTAATGCGCGTCTTAATGGCTCTATCTTCCTTATGTGGCAACAGAGCTTTCGGTTTTCAACGCTGTGATAAAACAGGTTTACACCCTTTGTATTCACCATCTGTTCAACCTTTTCCCTGTCAGGGAACATTATCCTGACCCGGATTCCATAGCGTTTATTGGTCTTTTCAATAAGATCATAGGTTTCGTAAAACAACCGCCCGGTATCGAGAGTGAATATTGAAGGGTTTTTGTCAATACCGGCAAGCATATGGGTTATCACCTGGTCCTCAGCACCCATACTTGATGAAAAAGTGACTTTACCGGGATAGCTATTGTAGAGGAAGGCCAGAATATCTTCAGGTTTCTCCTCCCTTAATCTTATGTTTAACTGTATTGCTGTTTCTTTCATTATGGTTCCGGCTTTGTTCTAATTATGTTTTTAAGACCGGCAAGTGCAAATATCTCATTTTCCCTGACACCCTTAGGTGTATTCTTAACTGTGCAACATTCGTTATCATAATCATGCTCAAAGAAAAGAATATAATCCTCCCTGACAGCCCTTTTCAGAAACTCATCCTTTTCCTCCATTGACAAAACCGGGTCTATATCAAAGCTTGGAACATAAGCCAGGGGGATGTTTGCCACCGAGGCAATAAAGTCGGCCATGAATACCAACTTTCTGCCACCAATATCAAACAGGGGAATAAGCTGCCCCAATGTGTGACCGTTCTTTATCTCTAAATCCACTCCCCTGCAAAACTCTCCTGCTTCATGGATAAACTCAAGCCTGCCGCTGTCGTAGAGGGGCATTAGGTTCTCCTCAAAATATGATGCCTTCTCGCGGGGATTTGGATCCACAGCGGTATCCCACTGGAGCTTTGTGCAATAATATGTTGCATTTGGGAATACCAGTTCAGGTGTTTTTCCGTCAGATGCCCATTTTACCGCCCCTCCCACATGGTCAAAATGAAGATGTGTAAGGATAACATCTGTAATATCTTCTGTACTGTAACCGCAATCCCTAAGTGATTCCTCAAGTCTTTTATCCCCGAAAATATGATAGTGGCTGAAGAACTTTTCGCTCTGCTTGTCACCCATGCCCACATCCACAAGGATAACCCTTTCGCCAGTATCAGCAAGCAAACAGCGGGAAGCAAGTGGTATCAGATTGCTATCATCGGCCTCGACATATTTTTGCCAAATTGCCTTGGGGACCACCCCAAAGCATGCTCCCCCGTCCATTTTGAAGTTCTCAGCTATTACAGGAAAAAGTTTCATAAGCACATATATTTTTAAAAATATAAGATCTACTACAAAAATACAAAAACATGTCGCCCGCCAAAATCCTTCAGTGATCAAAAAACACTAACTTTATCCCACAATGAGAATACATTTTATTGCCATTGGCGGAAGTGCAATGCACAACCTTGCAATTGCCCTTCATAAAAAAAAATATATTGTCAGCGGGTCGGATGATGAAATATTCGAACCATCCCGCAGCAGGCTTTTAAAACACGGGCTTTTGCCCAAAAAGACAGGATGGAACCCGGAAAGTATAACCCCGGAAATTGATGCGGTTATTGCGGGGATGCATGCCAGGGCCGACAACCCGGAACTTCTGCGGGCACATGAATCCGGAATCAGGGTGTATTCCTACCCGGAGTTTCTCTATGAACACTCCCTTAAAAAGACACGGGTCGTAATTGGTGGCAGTCATGGCAAGACAACAATCACGGCCATGATACTCCATGTCCTTAAACAATGCAATATTGACACAGACTATATGGTCGGGGCGCAGCTTGAAGGATTTGACGTAATGGTCAGGCTCACTGACGATGCCAGCCTGATGGTAATGGAGGGAGATGAATACCCCAGCGCACCAACTGACCCAAGGCCGAAATTTCATGTTTACAGGCCCCATATTGCTGTTATCAGTGGTATTGCCTGGGATCATATGAACGTTTTCAAAACCCCCCGGATCTATTTCGAGCAGTTTAAAAAGTTCATTGACCTGATCGAAGATAAGGGGGTGCTTGTTTATGCAGGAAATGACAGTACTGTAAGTGAGCTGCTCTCAAAAGAGATAAACCCAACGCTGAAGCTTGTACCGTACCAGCTGCCTGAATATGAGGTGAAACAGGGAACAACATACGTAAAAAACGGGGGGAATAACTACAGGCTTAAATTTTTCGGCAAGCATAACCTGCTTAACATGAATGCAGCCAGGTTTGTATTAAGAGAGCTGGGGGTTACAGACAGCATGTTTTTTAATGCTATAACATCATTTAAAGGTGCATCAAATAGACTGCAACTTTTACATGACGAAGACAGCGTTACTGTGATCCGGGATTTTGCACACGCCCCATCAAAGGTAAAGGCCACCCTGGAAGCCGTCAGGGAAAAGTACCCCGGGAGAAAAATTATAGCCTGCCTTGAGCTGCACACTTATTCAAGCCTTAGCCGGGATTTCCTGGACCAGTACAGAGGCAGCCTGGATATTGCAGATAAGGCCTTTGTTTACTATTCTTCTGCTGCAATCAGGTTAAAGCGTTTAAGTATGATTGGCCCTGTTGATATCCGGCAGGGTTTTGGTAATGATGACATAATGGTTTTCAGTGACAGGGATGACTTTAAAAGCGCACTGTTAAACACAAAAGGAAACAATACCTGTTTCCTGTTTATGAGTTCCGGTGATTTCGGGGGGCTTGACATAAAACACTTTGCCGGGCATGCAATGAGGGCAAGGTAAAATGTTACGACTTAATCAAACCAAAATATAATGAGTGGATCAACTGAAGAAAGAACAATAACTGTAAAACCAGCAATAGAGAACAGCTGGCTTGATGTATTGAAAAAGGAGTTCGACTCACCCTATTTTCTGGAACTAAAGAAGTTTTTGATAGAAGAAAAAAGAAAGTACAGGATATATCCACCCGGACCGGACATTTTTGCAGCATTTAACCACACGCCATTTGATTCTGTAAAAGCAGTGATTCTGGGACAGGACCCCTACCATGGAAAGGGCCAGGCACATGGTTTGTGTTTCTCTGTTAACAAAGGTGTTGCCACTCCCCCATCCCTGGTGAATATTTTCAAGGAGCTGAATTCCGACCTGGGAGTCGCAATACCTTCCCACGGAAATCTGAAAAAATGGGCAGACCAGGGTGTACTGCTACTCAATGCGACCCTGACAGTAAGGGCGGGGAGCCCTGGATCGCACCAGAACAAAGGTTGGGAAACATTCACTGATGCGGCTATTTCAGCCCTTTCCGAAAAACGCTCAGGTCTTGTGTTTATGCTTTGGGGCAGCTATGCCCAGGCAAAACAGGGCTTAATTGACAACAGCCGCCACCATATACTTAAGGCACCGCACCCCTCCCCTTTCTCAGTTAGAAGGGGGTTTTTCGGATGCAGGCATTTCTCTGCCGCAAATAGCATACTCAGGGACCAGGGCAAGGAAGAAATTGACTGGGCAATTGAATGATATTTTTTTACGACATTTGTAAGCAGCTACCACCAGGGATATGCTACCCTGATTGATTTTATAAATATTGAAACAACCCTGATTTGGAAAAGTACATTTTTGGCATCCATCCGATACTGGAATACCTGGAGAGTGGTAAGACACCGGAAAAAGTGCTTATACAGAAAGGACTGCAGGGGAATAACTTCCAGCGGCTCTTTTCGATAATAAGAAGTAAAAAGATACCATTTCAGATGGTTCCGCCTGAGAAACTTAACAGGGTAGTAAAAAAGAACCACCAGGGTATCATTGCATATATACCGGCAATAGACTATGCAAAGCTCGAGGATATAATCCCGGGAATTTTTGAGTCAGGCGAGCAGCCTTTGGTTGTCATACTGGAAGGTGTAACGGATGTCAGGAACCTTGGTGCCGTGGCGCGTACGGCTGAATGTGCCGGTGCACATGCAATTGTTATACCTGAAAAGGGAAGCGCAAGCGCCAGTGCAGATGCTGTTAAGTCTTCGGCAGGGGCCCTTGCACGGATACCGGTTTGCCGTGAGGCCAATCTATTGCAGAGCCTGGTGTTTTTACAGGAATGTGGGCTGAGGATAGTGTCACTGGACAGCCAGGGCGAAAGCGATTTTTATGATGTAAACCTAAGGGAACCCCTTGCAATAATAATGGGTGCGGAAGACAGGGGCATATCCCAGGCCGTTAAGAAGGTGTCTGACAATGTATGCCATATACCAATGAAAGGTAAGATAGGTTCTTTGAACGTATCGGTTGCAACCGGAATAGTATTGTTTGAGGTGTTGCGTCAAAGAGGGACAGGGAAAATAAAGGGATAAAAAAGTGATTTTATAATTTTGACTTCATGAATACAGGATTGTTCATACCTTGTTTTGTAGATCAGCTTTACCCCGATACTGCCTTCAGCATGATAAAGGTGCTTGAGAAAGCTGATGAGGTTGCAAGGACACATATGAGGTTCGATTATAATCCCGGGCAAAGTTGTTGCGGACAGGTGGCTTTCAACGGGGGTTTCTGGGATGAGGCAAAGCAGATTGGCGAGAAGTTTATCAGGGATTTCAGGGAATACGATTACGTAGTCGGCCCATCTGCCTCGTGTATTGGTTTTATCAAGAATTACTACCAGCAGATGTTTTACAATTCGGCGCTCCACAATGAGAACAATTACCTGGCAAGGAAGATATTTGAGCTTACCGACTTCATTGTTAATATTTTAAAAGTGGACGACCTGGGTGCCAGTTTTGATACCAGGATTTGTTTTCATGATTCCTGTACAGCCGCAAGGGAGTATGGATTGTCTGACCAGCCCAGGCGTTTGTTGGACAAAGTAAGGGGACTTGAAATTGTTGAAATGAAAAAAAGTGAAGAATGTTGCGGGTTTGGCGGTACCTTTTCGGTTAAGTTCGAGGCTATATCAACGGCAATGGCCGAACAGAAAACAGCAAACGCAATTGATACCGGCGCGGAATATATTGTTTCAACGGAAACCTCATGCCTGATGCACCTTCAGGCCTACATTGACAAACAGGGGCTTCCGCTAAAGACACTTCATATTGCAGACCTTCTTGCAAGGGGGCTGAAAAACAACTGAAAAACCATAAAGAGATGATCACCATAGGTATAGATATAGGTGGCAGTACCACCAAAATAATCGGTATAAGATCGGGCAAGATCATCAGGCCAATGACAGTTGAGGCCAATGACCCCGTTGCCTCGGCATCGGGTGCACTTGGAAAGTTTCTAACCGAGAGCGGTACAGGTTTCGGTGATATCAAAAAGCTTATGGTCACCGGGGTGGGCGCAAGTTTTTTAGGTAATTCCCTCCTTGGTATTCCTATTAAAAAAGTTGATGAATTCAGGGCTATCGGATCAGGCGGACTGTTTTTGTCCGGTCTGGAAAAAGCTGTAATTGTGAGCATGGGCACGGGTACAGCCTATGTTAAAGCCCATGGCAAATGCATTAAACACCTGGGTGGTACCGGTGTCGGCGGAGGAACTATTAGCGGGCTTTCAAAGATTGTTGCGAATATATCAAACATTGACAATATACTCGAAGCGGCAGCAAAAGGAAGGCTGAGGAATGTTGACCTCAGCGTCGGCGATATATCACCCTCGGACATCGGTATGCTGCCCAGTACAATAACCGCTTCAAACTTTGGTAAATTAAATGACCAGGCGAGCAAAGAAGATCTTTGCAGGGGAATACTTAACATGGTATTCCAGGTGGTGGGAATGATGGCAATATTTGCTGCCAGGACGGAAAAAGACAACGATATTGTACTGACAGGTAAACTTGTTGACACACAAATAGCCGCAAAGACCTTCAGGGCTCTGGAAAAAATATATGATATCAGGTTCCATTTACCGGAATATGCGGCATATTGCACAGCAATCGGTGCTGCTATAAATGATAATTAATTTTGTCGGATCAAACAATTTTATATTATCTTTGTTCCGTATTTATTAAGTAACTCGAATTGATCTCCGCGATTTTTGATTTTTGACCTACCTTTTCGGCTAAGCGATTTATTTCAGAGAAAGCGTATTTCGATTCAAATATTATTCAATCAAACAATTTTTATTTTATGAAAACTGGAACAGTAAAGTTCTTTAACGAACTTAAAGGATTTGGATTCATTAAGGATCACGAAACAGAAGAAGAATTTTTCGTACACGCAACAGGTCTTATTGACCAGGTCCGCGAAGGAGATGAAGTCAGCTTTGAGCTTAAGGAAGGAAGAAAAGGAATGAACGCAGCTAATGTTAAACTGTCATAGATCATCCTCTGAGAATCTGAAAAGCATGTCTTAAATGACAAAGATAAGCCCTCCCAAAGCGGAGGGCTTTTTTTATTACTGCCTGTCCCTTGGCCGCAACTGACATGCACAAGCACCGGTCAAACGCTCATTTATATCCTCCCTCACAGGAAGACCGTCCCTTTCCCATTCAACAAACCCCCCGGCCATTTGCGCTATTTTTACAAAACCCTTTTGTTTCAAAAAGTCCAGGGCTTTCCGGCTTTTAAGCCCTGATGCATCAGAAAGGATAAGATATCTATCCCGGGGTAGCTTATCCCAGTCTTTTTCAAGCCGTTCCAGAGGCAGAATAAATATGTCCGGAATATCAGGTATTTTATGATCAGAAAAGTCCTTCTGCCTTAAGTCTACATAAAGCGCTCCCTTGTCAATTTCATGGCTGGCCTCACGGGGAGTCAGTGTCGATTTGATTTGATGTGATTTTCCCATATACTATATACACGCAATTTTTTGTTAGTTTATTATTGACCAGGTAGTGCCGGTCCATTCCAACCCGGCAGGGGTAAAATCGAACTCTTTACCGTCAAAGCGTATTATGCGGTCTATTTTCCCGCTTGATGCAACCGCTTTATCCCCGTCCTGGAGCGGCCGTGTAATATGAAGATGAAGGGCAGGACGCATGTACCTGCCTAATGCGGCCGATTCGAATATCATAGGCCTTTGGCTCCCTTCCCTTTTTATAATAATGTCAAAGGCCTGCAACAAGCCCTTATCTTTTATGTTCTGAAGATAATATACCCTGGAGGCACCGCTGCGTAACATCCTCGAACTGTCCTTATCTCCCGAGACATTTGTTTCCTTTATCAGAAGTGTATCTTTGGTTTCAAATAAAATATCCTTCCCACCATCCTGAGAGTGCCAGTGGGGCGACACCTTGACCGCAACTATTCCTGATCTGGAAAAGGTCTCTATCAGGCTGCATGTAAATGTCGTTTTTCCGACATTCCTGCCGCTGCCGCTGATCAGGAGTATATTCGGGTAATATTCGTTCATTACCACCAAAAGTATAAAAAATATTCAGCAGTAGTTGTTTGGCAGGGATATGTTTAGTGTCCGGAATTTAATATACGGTTTGCCTTTTCTATCTCCTCCCAGTTTATTGTATGACCCATGTTAGGAAAAATATCAAGATGTATTTCCGCATTCATGTTTTTCAGCATCCCATATGACTCCCTGACCCTGTCAACCGGTATATGTGGATCCGGATCGGAACATCCCATGTATACCGGTGTCTGGGAAAAGTCACCACTGTATTTGCTTTTGTCTATTCTCTCGCCAATCAGACCGCCTGAGAATGCTATAACTCCCCCATACCTTTCTGCATTTCTGGCCGCATACTCAAGACTAAGGCACGCCCCCTGGGAAAAACCGCAGAAATAAATATTTTCGGTGGCGATACCGGCAATATATATCCTTTCTTTCAGCTCAGAGATCAGTGCAAGGGCAGATTCCAGCCATGGCTGGTTCTTTACCTCAGGCTCAAGGAATGAGTATGGGTACCAGGTATTTCTCCTTGCCTGCGGGATAAGTAATGAAAATCCTTCAAGATCCAGTTCAGAGGCCAGGTGTATCATATCCTCTGCCCCGGCTCCTCTCCCGTGTAGCATAATAATTGCTTTGCCTGCATTTTCTGGTTTCTTCCCGGCAATTACCACCTCGTTTGCATCATGCATGATGTTCTGGTTTTTAAAGTTAAAGTTCCGGCAGCAAGCGTTCAATCTCTCCCCTTCTGCCTTCGTACTGGTCCGGCAACATAAGCGAAGTACCAAGCGAATCAATGTCCTCGTCAACGGTAAATCCAGGTCCGTCAGTTGCGATTTCAAAAAGAACGCCGCCTGGTTCACGGAAATAGACAGATCTGAAGTATTTCCGGTCAATAATCCTGGTTGAATAAAGGCCAAGACCGGAAAGTTTTCTTCTGAGAACCTCCTGCCCCTTTGTTCCTGCAGTCCTGAACGCAATATGATGAACAGTACCGGTTCCGCCAATACCAGGTTCTATAGCTTTTTCATCTACAAGGTCAATATATGCACCGGGTTTGTCTGCAACGGCATAACGCTGCCGCTTACCTTCAGTCTTTATAAGTTCATGGTCCATCACCTGGGTAAGCAGTGCAGATGTTTCACTGGTGTTGCTGTTCCGTATTTCAGCACCGAAAAATCCCTTTACAGCATACTCTTCAGGAACACCTTCTCCGGTCCATGCTTTCCTTTCATCGTTTTCAGTAAAGACCAGTTCCATAGACAGGCCATCACTGTCTTCAAAATAGATATACCGTTCACCATCAAATCTGCTCTGGACCCTTTTCCTGTTTATACCAAAATCATCAAGGCGCGATTCCCAGTAAGTGACAGAATTATAAGGAGCAGAAAACGAAATAGTGTTTACCATACCGCTACCGTTCCTTCCTGCTTCTGTGCCTTCATATGGAAACAATGTCAGCACGCTCCCGGGAGTTCCCCATTTATCTGCAAAATAGAGATGATATACACCGGGGTCGTCGAAATTTACTGTTTTTTTTATAAACCGCAGCCCAAGTACCTTTGTAAAGAAAGTAAGGTTTTCACGGGCATTCCCTGAAATTGCAGTTATATGATGGATCCCCCCTATATTTTTGCCTTCAATATAATCCATAGTATTAAGTATTTATCAGTTAAATACTCAACACAGGCAAAAAAGGATTGTTCAGGCAGTATCACATCATTCAAAAAGCAGGTGCTTCAGGTTGGCATCAGGGTCAGTGAAAAACTCAATATTCCCTGATGTTGAGGTAAACAGGGTAGTGACCCCCGGACCGTGACCTGCAATTATACTCCCGCTATGGGTTATTACCCCAATCGATACAGCTCCCGTTTTATATATCCTCCCGTATGAATGGTCCGCATCAGTTATTGCAACAATATCACCGAAACGGAGACTGTCAAGACCATATTTTTCATTTACCTCTTCATCAAAGAGCTGTATATCGTAATCACCTGAATATACATGGTTGGATCCCAGTCCTGAACCCATGATCTTGGCAGGTACTGTCACAGCAACACCTATCCTCAGCTTTCCCTCAGGTGTAACCCCCATTCCTGCTTCTGTAAGTGCCTCCAGTAACTGCGGGCTTGTATTCATTACCTTTACATCTTCGGCATTCAACAGTTCCATTCCCGTACCCAGGGCATAAACCTGCATACGATCGCCAGGGCTCATTTCCTTCATAACCTCAGGATCCTTAAAATCAACCATTACGTGCTCTGACCCGCCATGTTTGCCAATAACATATCCTACAGCACCTTCAGCGCCTCCGTCAAGAACCCTTACTTCATTGCCTATACATGACAATATGTTGAACCCGCGGCTTTCCGGACTGGTTCTGCTTCCGGTGCTTCCCGGATTAAACAGGGTAACTGCAGGCTCTACATGGTCACCGGCAATATTCACTGCTGAGTCTCCTGTCCTGAAATTGTAGGTTATGCTACCGGTGGCAGGCAATACCCTGAGGCTGCCATCGGCGCCGACCCTGTATGGGGGGTGGTTTAGCCTTGCCTCCGCTATATAGCCAATGACAGCCATTTTTACAAGTTCATCCCTGTTGTATTCAAGAGGTGATAGGCCGTTGCTGCCGGAAAGTTCACCGGCATTGGAGTATCCAAAGACAATACAGAAAAAAACAACAGCTGCAGCAGCTGTTTTCAGTTTTAACCCGGCAGTTCTCCTTTTGTTGATTTTAATAATTTTTGTTGTAGACATTTTATCTTTTTTTTCTTGGTTTCAGAAACAGTAAAGATATATGTTTTTCTTGCATACAATTGGCCATAATAAACATAAAGCTTTCCGGGTTTTGATAATAGGCCTATTTTGGCTATAATTGCACCTTAAATAACACCCCTTTTCCAACATTATATAAAATAAAGGATGAAATCAAGAACATCAGCATTTACTTATTCAACAGTGCTGTTTGCACTGTTTATGTTATCATGCAGTGGTGAAAAGGCAGATCTGATCTACCATAATGCAAATATCCACACAATGTGTGATGAGCTGCCTGAAGCCTCGGCATTGGCAGTGAAAGACGGACGCTTCATACTTGTCGGTAGTGATGAGGAGGTGCTTTCCATTAAAGGAAGAAGAACCAGGACAGTTGACCTTGAAGGCAAGACCGTTATTCCGGGGCTAACCGAAAGCCATATGCATTTTGAAGGTCTTGGCAGGACATTACTCATGGCCCCGCTTGATATATACTGGCTGCCATTGAATGAGCTTCTTGAAAAGATAAGGCTTGCCGCGGAAGAAGCGGCAGCTGACGAATGGATAATTGCCCGTGGTTACAATGACGCAATCTGGGACCAGGTTCCTGACAGAAACCTGCTTGATCAGGTAAGCCCTGATAATCCCGTTGTTCTCAGGCGGTATTGCGGGCATGCCCACTGGGTCAATACAAAAGCACTTGATATTGCCGGAATAGATCGATCCACAGCCGACCCGGACGCGGGTACTATAGTGCGGGACGATACGGGAAGGGCTAGCGGTGTTTTGGTTTCGGCTGCAGGATCACTGGTAACCAGACATATTCCGCCAGCCCCCGAACTTTCCGCCGAGGAGGAACTGATGGCACTTGGCCTCGGCAGCGACGCACTTCTGGAAGCAGGAATTACCACTGTACATTGCCTGACAGCTTCCGGTATCCGTGATATTGAACTAAGACGTAAAGCCTATGAGGAAGGATTATTAAAAGTAAGACTCATGGATGCCCTTGACCAGGAAGCTGCGTTTGAACTTGGAAACCCTCTTACCGGCTTTTACGGAAACAGGTATTCAACAGGATGGGTAAAGATGTTCGTGGACGGCTCACTTGGCGGCAGGGGTGCTGCTTTATTTGAGCCCTATGATGATATGCCCGGAGAAACGGGGGCCCTGAGGGCACTTGGTCAGGATCAGGAAGCTTATGCTGAGCTTGTTGCTGATCTGCTAAGGCTTGGATTCAGGACAAGGACCCATTCTATCGGAGACAGGGGCAACCATATAACCTTAAACGCATTTGACCGGGCAATGGAACTTTCAGGGCTTTTACCGGAGGAGGCCCGCCTTGTGGTCGAACATGCCCAGATACTCCATCCTGATGATATAAAAAGGTTTGAAGGAGGCAGGATAATAGCATCCATGCAGCCTGTGCATGCCACAGAAGACATGCTTTTTGCAGAAGAGAGGATAGGCTATGACAGGGCCCGTCAGGGTGCCTATGCATGGCGTGAAATACTTGATGCTGGCGGGATAATTGCTGCAGGCTCTGATTACGGTGTATCGCCCTTCAACCCTTTTTACGGATTGCACGCAGCGGTCACCAGGCAGGACAGGGAAAACAACCCCCCGGGTGGCTGGCTCCCTGAGCAGAGGATGACAAGGAAGGAGGCCCTTATGGCTTATACCGTATGGCCCGCATATTTAGAGTTTTCTGAAAATGAAAAAGGAAGCATACGGTCCGGGAACCTTGCCGATTTCATTGTAATAGACAGGGATTATTTTTCAATACCTGCCGAAGATATTCACAATATAAGGGTTTTAAGGACCGTGCTCGGAGGAGTTAGTGTTTATGTAAGTGAGTAATTTATAAACCGCAACAAAAGCAGCATCATGTATATATACAAAAAGCTTACAACAATAGTTTTATTCTCCTGCCTTGCAGCCATGCCGGTATCAAGGGCATATTCCTGTTTCGCTGTTATAGTAGGACGTGAAGCCAGCCAGGACGGTTCACTTATTTTCGGCCATCTTGAACAGAACAGGGGTTTGCGTAACCTCAGCTACAGGCATGTCCCAAGGATGCAGCATGAACCCGGAAGTGTCGTGACACTGGCCAGAGGTGGCACCCTGCCCCAGGCAGATGAGACATATGCGTACTTATGGACCAGCAACCCGGGCGTTGAGTTTGGTGACGGTTATTTCAATGAGTGGGGAGTTGCAGTTGCCTCTAATGGTTGCGGAACAAGGGAGGGCACCTATGAAGAGCTGGTTGCACGTGGCGACATTGTTGACGGTGGCATAGGGTTGATGTTAAGGCGTATCATTGCCCAGAGATCAAGGAGCGCTCGTGAGGGGGTGGATGTGGCTGTCAGTCTTTTAGACCATTTCGGGTATGCAGCTTCGGGCCGTACCTACGTAATTGCTGATGCAAATGAGGCCTGGCTGTTGTCAGTTGCCAGGGGCAAGAGCTGGATAGCGCAAAGGGTGCCAGACGATGCGGTTGTTTTGCTTCCCAACGTTCACATCATAGGGCCTGAAGCGGATATCGAAGATAGTGAAAACGTTTTGGCATCAGAAGGCCTTGTAGATTATGCCATATCGAGGCAATGGTACGATCCGGATTCAGGTGAGCCCTTCAGTTTCAGGGAGGCTTTCAATGCCCCGGCCCCGGAAGGTAGCTTCAGAAGTAATTATGGAGTTGATCCCAGGCAATGGTATAGCCAGTCACTTGTTTTGGATGAGCTGACTGAGCTCCCGGTTGAAAATCAGCTGCCTTTTGCATTATACCCAGATAACAAACTTTCAATCCGGGATGTTGCAGGTATTTTCAGGAGCCATGGTCATATGGAAGGACAGGAGCCCGATATGTCACTGTCTTACAAGCTGGGTATGCCGGATGATGGCAGCCCCCATTATCATGATGACAGGGAGAACGGTCAGATTTGCAGTGATCCCAGCCAGGAGCTTATTATATATCAGCTAAGAAACTGGTTGCCTGCTGAAGTTGGCTCTGTCGCCTGGAGGACAACGGCTGCACCTTGCGCATCAGTGTTGGTACCATGGTATGCCGGCATAAATGATGTACCTGCCCCCTACTATAAACAATTGCCACTTGACAAACTGAAAGACCCCGGTTTTTACCTTGATCCTCCCGGGGATCTTTTTGACTATGATCCCAAAAATGCCTTTGACACTTTCAACGCACTTGAACGGATGGCAGACCTTGACTATCCCCGTCACATTGAAATGATAAGGGAAAAATGGGACAGTTTTGAGGATCAACAGTTTTTAATGCAGCAGGCAATAGAGGAAGCTGCACTGAAACTATTTGAGAATGATCCCGGCCTGGCAAAGACTTTTCTTACGGATTATTCGGCAATGAGGGCAATTAAGGCCCTTGAAATGGCCCAGGAAATGCTGAATGACCTGAAAACAATAAACTGGGCTCATTAAACTGATGTAGTAAAAACCTAAAATACCAAGTATGAAAACAAGCTTCGGACCTCATAAGATCATGTTCCCCTGTCCTACATCTTTAGTTGTGACAGGTAGTATGGAAAAGGCAAATATTGTGACAATAGCCTGGGTAAGCCTGCTTACCAGTAAACCACCTACTCTTGGAATTTCAGTAGGTACCCGCGGGTTTTCTGGAGAGGCTATTAAAGAAAACGGTGATTTTACTGTAAATATAGTCCCGGTGGGAATTATGAAGGAGGCAGATTTCTGCGGTCTTCGTTCCGGCAGGGATATAGATAAATTTCAGGAGACCGGGCTAACAAAAATGCCATCCAGCGTTGTTAGTTCACCAATAATAAAAGAATGCCCCCTAAACCTTGAATGCAAACTTACTGAGTGGAAGATCATCGGCCGAACGAACCATTTCGTTGGGGAAATCGTGGAAACTCACGTGGATACTGATAAGTTAAGGGACCAGGGGGATATTTCATCAATTGACATTGAGGCTTTCGATCCCCTGATATACATTGGAGGAGTCAGGGAGTACAGGAGAGTTGGTGAAAAGGTCGGTGACCCCTATAAAATAGGAAACACACTCAAAGGCAACAGTTAAGCTGCCAGAGGTGTGTTTCCATGTTTTTTTGCTTGTTTAATCAGTCATGCGATTCTGTGTCAGCAACCGCCTCCATCATCCGCTTTGCTTCCGCAAGCTTCCTTTACTTCCTTGTTGCCGCATTCCTGTTGAGCCGGGTTATTAGCTACTCCTCCAGAAGGGTTACCCTCGGGCATTTCAAAGGCATAACCAACCGCTGCAATCTTTTCATAAATATCATCAAGCCTCACAAGTTCGGGGTCGTAGTTAAAAGCCAACATCTTGGTTTCAACCGACCATTCAGCTTCAGAAACTCCTTCGACATTAACTGCATTCTCAATAGTTGCCTTGCAGTTACCGCAATTGCCGTGAACCTTGAATTCTGCCTTTTCATGATCTGGCTGTGAAAATGCAACAAGTGGAAATAGAATTGCTGCAAGAAAAATTAACGATTTCATAAGCATTTTTTTTAATTTAAAAATGATAATCAGATATGGCCTAAGACCAATTAAGTATAAAGTTACTTAATTGCTTTATACAAAACAAGTGTTTGGTTAAAAATGTTTGAAAAAAACACCAATAAACTTGAAAGGATAACAAAATGAGAACGTCAGGATACATTGCATGCATCCAATACCAAAAGCCTGGGAAGAGGGTCAATCAATGCGCCTGATGATCTCTGCGGTGCGGTTTCCGTAAGGCAGTGACCCACCTTCCTCTGTCTTTAGCTTTTTCCAGGCCTTAGAGATAATTATCTCGTCAACGTCATCTTTTTCACATGGTACCTCAACAACATACTCATCAATCTCGTATGTAGCTATGGTGCATTTTACTATGGCTTTTCCCATAAGGCCACATTTTTGGATTAGAAGTCAATTATAAAAACTTGGCGAACTTCACTTCTTTACCTTACCGATCTTTTCCTCAACAGCCTTTACCTTATTGCTTATACAGTTTTCAGCCCCTTTTCTGATATCCAGTTTAATGGTAGAATACACCCTGTTGCAATCCGGTTCCAGCAATTCATATGCCCTTTTTACGACATCCAGGAGATCGCCGATATTTTTAGCCTCAACAATGGTACCCATTGGTGTGAGACGGTATTCGTGACCGCTTTCATCGATCATTTTTATTACCTTGCTGACATAGGGACTTACGCTTTCGCCCTTGTCAGTGGGAAACATTGCAAATTCCATCAAAACAGACATGGCATATCATTTTTAAAGTTACAACAATTTTATTCACCTTCCCTGAAAAGGGGGTCTGCTCCTATTGTGCCGACAAGTGATTCAAGATACTCTGGGCTCTTTACGTATTCAAGCCTCTGCCTGGCTGCTTCAAGCTTGCCGTTAAGTTTAAGTTCATCTGAAACTGTTCTGTTTATCTCCTGTGTGATAAAGTCTTCCAGGTAAGCTATCTTGCCCCTGAGCAGTTCAATATCCTTTTTCTGCTTCAGTACCAGCCTTTCCCTGTACCAGTCACTTTGAAGTACATAGTCCCTGTCAAAAAGCTTCCTGATTTCCGGATCTGTCTCATCCTTCCCATTGTAATGGCCGTAAGCCATTATATGCAGAAGTGCTTTAAGGGGAGGAATCGCAGAATCTGCACTGCCGTCCTCAAAGTAGTTCAGTGCAACTCTTTTCTGGGCCTCGCAGATGTTCTTAATCCCATCCACAAAGTCCTCAAGAGACTGTTTCTCCGGCCTGAGTATCTCCTCGGAAAATACGCTCATCGGCTCTTCAAAGATCCTGCCTAGGTATTTAAAGGCAAAGGCTTCGTTTATACGGTAACCGAGTCTGCTTGCCTTTATGACTTCCCCGTTGTGTTCAAAATCTTCAATCTTCTCAAGAACACCCTCTTCAATCAGGTTTTCGGGCCTTTTTTCAGCCATATCAAAACGGCACCATATCTCTGGCATAAGAATGCTAAGATCATGGTCAAACCTCTTGTAGGGCCCTATATGTCCTGCTGCACTTGAAAATGCATTATACCCTGTAAGGATAAAGGATACCAGTGCATTATTCAGATCAGTCGTGGGCACCAGCATATTGAAAGGTCCTTTTGTCAATGCGCCTTCGGAACCTGCACCTGTTGTTGACGGGGATTTCCCGGTCAAACTGCATACAAAGTCCATAAACAGTTCCGGGAGCTCCTGGTAGTGTACCGGTCCGTAAACACTAAGAGGCCTGATCCCTTTTTCCTTATCGGGCGGATTATTTCTTCTGCCTGGCAATATGTCATTTACAGGGAACAGCGTTGGTTTGTCGAGGGGTATCTTCCTTGCAAACCTGATCCCCACGTGTGCCAGGTAACCATCAGTGGGGTTGTTGAACTCTGGTCTTGACTGCAGATACCGTGGGTTCTTGGATATACTGCCATCATCAAGACGACGCGGGTGTGATGGTGAAATAAAATACAGACCGCTTTTCTCTTCCGCACCCTGCCTTATAAGTTCCTTGATCGGCGGGGTATACTTATCAAAGCCAATGGCATCCTCAATGATCTCCTTTCCGTCTTCTGCTTTAAGAGGCTGGTAGTTCGTGGTAAAATTGTTAAGCTGCGAAAGGTCTGACTCTGTCTGTTTATCGTACCCCCTGTTAATGGCTTCATCAGGTCTTTGAAAAAACAGGTATTCGCAGTTCTGAACGAACTTTATGCTCTTGTTCTTCATCGCCGGGTGAAGGTGGTCAACCTG
>PWNY01000040.1 GCA_003557805.1 Bacteroidales bacterium
GAACACTATATACGGTGGGCCGCCCCCGGGAAGGTCGGGCAATATAGGGTTCTCCATTACCAATAACCTTGAGATGAAGGTGCGAAGCCGCAGGGATCCGGAAGCAGGTGAACGGAAGATCACCCTTATTGACAACTTGTCTGTATCGGGGGGGTACGATCTTGCCAGGGACTCACTAAACCTTTCAGATATCAGGGTGAGCGGAAGAACCAGGCTGTTTGACAACTTTGACATAACCTATTCAAGCACCTGGACACCCTATCAAAGAGATGCGAACGGTCAGGTTATCGACCGCTATCTATGGGAAGACGGTACAAGAATACTCAGGCTAAACAACACCAGCTGGTCGCTTAACTTTAACTACTCCCTGAGCTCGGGAGAGGGTGAAGGAGGCCGGGCCCAGGACAGGGAGAACGGCATGCCTCATGGTGATAGACCCCCGGGTGTAGACCCGGTCAATGGTCTCCCTCCAGAGGGAGAGAGGTTGACAGAAGCAGCTCCGGCCGCCACCGTTGACTACACTGTGCCGTGGAACCTGTCATTCAGCTATTCTTTCAACTATAATGCCAGGTATCAGTATGTTCAGGACAGGACAGACAGGAACTATATTCAGAACCTTTCAGTAAGCGGTGATATATACCTGACGCCAAACTGGAGGATAGGTTTTCGTACTGGTTATGATTTTGATAATCATAAACTTACTTATACATCTATTGATGTATACCGTGACCTCCATTGCTGGGAGATGACCTTTAACTGGATCCCGATGGGATTCAGGCAGAGCTACAATTTTACTATACGTGTCAAGTCCAGTGTACTGCAGGATCTTAAGCTTACAAGGCGCACTCACCACATGGACAGGGCTTTCTTCTAAAATTTTACTGAACTATGGTCAAACCGGACATTATCAGGGATACGGCAACAGAGCTTTTGTGCAGGTGCGGGGTGCCTGCCCGGGAGGCTGCTATTACATCAGGGGTGCTTATTGCAGCGGAATTACGCGATATTCCATCTCATGGTATTCTGAGGCTTTCAGATTACATCCATATGCTCGAAACGGGAAGGATCAATCCTGATGCCCGCCCAAGAGCGGAACAACGAAGCCTTTCCACCTATACTCTTGATGGTGACAACGGGCTTGGACCGGTGGTAGCCACTGAGGCCATGAAACTGGCAATAAAGGGTGCAGGTAAGGCAGGTACCGCCTGGGTGGCAGTAAGCAACAGCAACCATTTTGGGATTGCGGGCCATTACTCAATGCTTGCCCTGAAACATGATATGATAGGTATAAGTATGTGCAACGCTAATCCGCTGGTGGCTCCGACATTCTCTGCAGAGGGAATGCTGGGCACCAATCCTCTTGCAGTTGCTGTTCCTGCCGGTGAAGAGGCACCGCTGGTCGCTGACTTTGCAACCGCATCGATCGCCAGGGGCAGGGTTGACCTGCTGGATAGAAAGGGCCTTGCCATCAGCGAGGGATTTGTACAGGATTGTGAGGGCAGGCCCAGCAGTGACCCGGGTGTGCTGAAAAAGGGGGGGAGCATACTGCCACTTGGCAGCACAAGAGAGTATGGCAGCCATAAGGGTTATTGCATGGCTGCAGTGATAGATATTTTATCGGCACTGCTGCCAGGTGCCAACTTCGGTCCCTATGTACCCCCCTCAGTACCATGGCTTACTTTAAAGGAAGACCTCCCGGGAAAAGGGACCGGCCATTTCTTCGGAGCTATGCGTATTGATGCCTTTACCGGGGCTGAAGAGTTTAAAAAAGGCATGGATGTCTGGATAAGGACCATGAGAAAAGCAAAACCGGCACCCGGGCAAAAAAGGGTGATAATACCAGGAGAGCCTGAAAGGCTGGCTGAAGAAAGAAGTTCAAGGGAGGGTATAAGGCTCCAGGAAAAGGTCATGGAGCAGCTTCGAGGACTTTGTGACAGGCTGAATGTGATATGGCCTTTATGATAATATTTAAAGGAAATTATTTGTACATTTTTTTGGTTCTAAGAAAAAATTTTTTGAATATTTGCAGTTGAGCCTTTTGGCGGGATAAGTCAGCCTGATGCACCTGCAATTAAATCATAATGGTGATTCCTGGTTTTGTTATTTATTTTACCTTTGCATAATCAAATAATCATTCAATACAACATAGTATGAAAACCGTTATTCAGATTGTTTTGACCATTGTAATAGTTGTTCTGGGCTATTTTATATACGAGAGCATCATGGAGCCTGTTCGCTTTCGTCAGGAGACCCAGAGGCGGGAGGCAGAAATAATCCAGCGACTTAAGGACATCAGGGAAGTACAACGCGCACACCGCTCAAGGTACCAGAGGTTCACAGCTGATCTTGACTCACTGGTAATTTTTTATAATATAGACTCTTTATCGCTGGTCAGGGCGATAGGATCAGTTCCCGACACACTTACTGAATCAGAGGCCGTCAGGCTTGGTATCGTTGAAAGGGATACTATCTGGATAGCAGCAAAGGACTCACTGTTGAGACAGGCAAGATACCCGATCGAGGAACTGCCTTATGTTCCTTATGGTGCAGGTGAACGCTTTGAAATGGAAGCAGACTTTATTGAAAGGGGTCTTGTCAGGCTTCCGGTTTTCGAGGCAAGGGTCAGACCTCAGGTCTATATGGGAGATCTTGATAACTGGAGGGTTTATTATACGCGTGAAGAAGGACTGCGTGTAGGCTCCCTGCAGGAAGCAGTCCTGGATGGTAACTGGGAATAAATCTAATTTTTTTCAGAGCAATAATAATCATGTCTGGTCATTTCCGGAACACTCTCAATTTGTATGATCCGGAATACCAATCAGGATCCGGAAACAAGACAAACTTATCCATCGAGTTCATACCCGGTGGATTTGTTTTTTCATTACTTGATGCGGATAAGTTCAGGTATGTAGCCCTTGAGGAATACCTGTATGAGGGATCCCATCCCCAAAACGGATTCTTTGATGATCTTCCCGGTTTTGCCTCCAACCACCCGGTTCTTTCCGGTGGTTTTGACAAGGTCTCGGTATCACATTACTCTCCCCGCCTGGTATTGACCCCGGAGGATCTTTTCAAAAAGTCGGAGGAAAAGAATATTTACGGGCTTGCCTGTCCTTTTGAAAGGGGTGATAGAATACTATCCGACCATCTGAATATTTTAAAGGCTTATGCTACCTATGCAGTGCCTGAAAGCATGATAATGGCACTCGATGATATATTCGGCAATTACAGGATCAGGCATTACGGAACTGTTCTTATAGAAAGCTCACTTGCCTCACAGAAGCTTGACAGGTGGAATGCTTCGGTTGTATTGCACATACGCCGGGATAATTTCGAGATATTGCTATTTGACGGCAGTAAACTGCTTTATTACCATTCTTTCAAAATCACATGCTTCGATGATATGCTCTATTACATATTCTATGTTTTGGAGCAATACCGGTTTAAGGCTTCAAGGATAAGGGCTGTGGTGCTTGGGAAAATGGCCATGGATTCTGTTGAGTTCGATATGTTGTCAAAAGTGTTCAAAAGCGTTTTGTTTCCCGAAAGAAATGATATGTACCAGTATTGCAATGAATTTGACAGCATTCCATATCATTTCTATTTCAATAACTTAAGTCTTAATCTATGCGGATAATCGGAGGTCGCCACAACAGGAGGGTGATCCGTCCGCCTGCAGGGCTGCCTGTCAGGCCGACCACCGACAAGGCCAAGGAGGCCCTCTTCAATATACTGAATAACTATTTTGACTTTACATCTATAAGTGTGCTTGACCTTTTTGCAGGTACGGGGAGTATTTCCTACGAATTTGCCTCAAGAGGGGCCTTGAAAGTGGTTGCAGTTGAAAACAATCCACGTTGCATACGATATATTAACCGGGTTAAGGAGGAGCTTGAACTTGAACAGCTTGAGGTGGTCAGGGCAGATGTTTTTATGTTTTTGAAGAACTGCCCCAGCAGCTTTGACCTGGTATTTGCAGACCCTCCATTTGATTATGCCGGTATGGATGATCTGCCTGATACCATATTGTCTGCAGGGCTTATTTCACCGGAAGGGTGGCTGGTGCTTGAGCATCCTCCCGCTGCAGCTTTTGAATCGCATCCGTTGTTTATAAGCAGGCGAAAATACAGTAAGGTCCATTTCAGCATATTCAACCCTGCAGGATAGCCGGTATTTTTGCTAACTTTACTCCCTTTGAGCCAGAGAACAGAAAAACAAGTATCCATATGAAAAGAGTCGCTTTATTCCCGGGTTCATTTGACCCTATTACCAGGGGGCATGAATCAATCGTCCTAAGGGCATTGCCGTTGTTTGATGAGGTTATTGTTGCAATCGGTATAAACGAACAGAAGCAGAGCCTTTTTCCCCTTGAACAAAGGAAGGAGTGGATCCGGAAAGTGTTCTCAGATTATCCCGCTGTAAGTGTTATCACTTATGAAGGGCTTACCGTAGAGCTGTGCAAGAAACTAGATGTCAGGTATATTCTAAGGGGGCTTCGCACCTCGGCTGACTTTGAGTTTGAAAGGAGTATAGGTCAGATGAACAAAAAGATGCTGCCCGACCTGGAAACTGTGTTCCTGCTTACAACCCCAGAGTTTACTGCTCTGAACTCATACATAGTTCGCGATATAATCCGCAATGGCGGAGATGCAAGCCAGTTTATTCCGGAAGGAATCAGTATAACGAATCATCACCGTAAATGAGGCTCTATTTCTGTCTTGTCATACTTTTTATCATATCAGGACATTTATACAGTCCGGTAGCGGCTACAGGACTCCTTACCTTAGTGACCGAAAGCCATCCCTTTACTCATGACAGGGATACCGCGACCTATGTTAGAATAGACGGATCGTTCCCCGGTGGTAGCGGAGAAAAGGTCCGCCTGCTGAAATATACAGACCGTATCAGTAACCGCCTCAGGGAAGCAGATGTATGTATAGTCGATGAAGATGACTACTTCAGTTTTATGATTGAGTTGGCTGAGCCCCAGGAGGTATACCTCCGGCTTGCCCATTCACACAGTAGTTTTTTTGCTGTTCCCGGTGGGGAGTACATACTAAGCTTTGCAACTCAGGAGATGGGGCAGCCACCGCATCCCCTGGATCCCGGAATTGAAATTGAAGTAGAGTGCGTAAACTGTGAAGGAAAAGACACAAATCTTCTCATATCGGAGTTTGGTAGGATGGTTGCAGATTACCTTGACACATATGTGGCACGCAATATCCGTGCAAACCACAGCCACTCGCTGAAAAGGTTTTCCGGTATGGCGGATACTCTGTTCGCCGGGACAGAGGATGATTTTTTCTCAGTTTACAGAACTTATTATACAGCCTATCTCGGTCATGCCCTTAACACCTCCCCGGATGCATCACTTATAGAGTCATTTATTATAGAACAGCCGTTACACTATCTGAATCCCATGTATGCAGATTTTGTGAAGACTCTTTTTGAAAGTTACATCTTCGGGGGCAACAGGGACTTCACCCTGAGGGAGCTAATGACTGTGGTGAACCGTGAGCAGGGTTACTATTCTCTTATGGATATCCTTGGCCGGGATACTCTCTTAAAGGATGGCCGGATAAGGGAGCTTGCCATGCTGGTGGGTCTTCAGGCAATGTTCAGCATGGATGATTTTGACAATGAGAAAGTGCTGTATGTTCTCAAAAAGGCTGCAGAGGAGTGCGTCTACAGGGAGCATTCATTCATTGCACAGAACATTGCCGCACAGTATAGCAGGCTCAAACCAGGCAGCCCTGCCCCGGGTTTTCTGTTTTATGACAACGAGGGTACGGAAATATCTCTTGAGGATTTCAGGGGGAGTTATCTTTACATGTTCTTCTGGGCTGCCGCCTGCCCTGTTTCATTGTCAGAAACAGGACCTGCAGCCGACCTGTATGAAGATATGGGCGAGAGTGTGTCATTTCTAGCTGTGTTTGTTGACAGGGAAAAAGAGTTAGCTGCCCCTTTTACAGACAAAGATGTTCTGCCATTCAGGACGGTGCATTTCGGTGGGGATTACAGCTTACTTGACCAGTACAGGCTGAGAAGCATACCCCAGTATGTCCTCATTGGTCCTCAAGGTAAGATTGTGTCATATCCATTTGTATCACCGTCTGCAGGTGCAGGTGAACGCTTAAGAAGGATCACGGGAAGGTAAGGCCGTTTATCTTATTAAAGCCTGCTGCTTTTCCTGTCATTCAGGCAGGCTTCCAGCAGCTCCTTTATGTTCCCGTAAGTGCAGTCAAAAACCTCCTCCAGGTCATCCGGATCTTTCCATTCGGCCCTGGTTATTCCTTCGCTTACCTGTGGCTCGGCCCTGCAGCAGACAAGGGTCTTCATGAAAAACCAGTGGGTCTTTTTCAGTATCCACCTGTTTTCATTTAAGGGGTACACATGAAATGTGGGCTGCAGCGGCCTGACTATTCTGAGCCTGGAGATACCGCACTCTTCCTCTACCTCCCTTATTGCTGCAGGGCCTGCCTGTTCACCCTCTTCAATAACCCCCTTGGGAAGATCCCAGCGATCCCTGCGGTATATGAAGAGCCAGTTCTCACCGGGGTCTGAAACTAGTCCTCCGGCAGCTTCCTTAAGATCGAACATGGCAGCAAACTTCCTGAATGCTGATAAGGGATCCTTGCTGGTCAGAATAAGGTCGCTTCCCAGCTCGCCGGTAAA
>PWNY01000429.1 GCA_003557805.1 Bacteroidales bacterium
CCGGGATATAGGCTCCCCCGGCAGTACATGATCCCATAACTATGGATATCTGCGGGCAGCCTTGTGCCGACAGCCTTGCCTGGTTGAAGAATATTCTTCCGAAGTCATCCCTGTCGGGAAAAACCTCAGCCTGTTCCGGAAGGAATATTCCGCCTGAATCGACCATGTATACACATGGCAGATTGTTCTGCATTGCAATCTCCTGGGCACGTATGTGTTTGCGTATTGTCTCCTTTACATAGGTCCCCCCCTTTACTGTTGCATCATTTGCGATAACAACTGCCTCATGTCCGTGTATTACACCTATTCCGGTAACAATTCCTGCTCCTGGAAAACTGTTCCCGTACTGCTCATATGCAGCAAGTGTGGAAAGCTCCAAAAATGGAGTTCCCTGGTCAAGAAGCAGGTCTATTCTCTCACGTGCCAGCAGTTTTCCCCGTTCGCGATGTTTCTTTATCGCATGCTCAGGGCCTCCCTGTATTACATTGTGCATTATCTCGCGGTGCTTTTTCAGGATCTCGCTGTAATGGTTTGCATTATCGGTATATTCACTGCTTTGCTTGTTAATGTGGGTGGGTATTGTATACATAGTCTGGTGTTTTATTTATCCGGTTTAATGTGCCGACATTCTTTTCCACAGCATGGAGGCCTGCTGTTTTGCCTCTTTCATTACCGCTTCCTCGTCTATGGTCTGAAGCCTGCGGTCCTTTACTACAACCTTCCCGCCTGCTATAACATCCCTTATGTGGGAGGAGTTTATGCCGAATATCAAATGCATTGGAAAGTTCTCTGAGTTCACCCCTGTGGCGCTATTGTAGTCAATGACTACAAGGTTATTCTCTCCGTCTCCTGAAAAGTCATTTTCCCTGAGGTATCTGTGTATGTTCCTGAGCCTGTGGTATGCCGTATAGAAGTCTATCTCGTCTCCGAGCTGACCCGTAAAGAATGCAGCCTTCAGGCTCCTGAGCATATCGCCGTGCATACCGTCTGTGCCAAGGAATATGTTTTCGCCCAGACCCCTGGAACTAAAACAACCAACCTTGTTCTTAAGGTTGCTTTCCATATTTTCGGCTATCCAGCATGGTTTTTTCCCTATTATGTTTCTTTCCCCGGCATCCAGGTGAAGACCGTGAACAAGTATGGTTTTTGGGGAATCCAGGACACCGGCTTCATTTAAGCGCTGGCCCACCTGCTGGTAATATGTCCTAAGGCAATGCTCCTGGTCATATTTATCTTCTGCAAGGTGCATGTGTATGCCGCTGTTGTGCTTTTGCATCAGTTTGACGGCCCTTTGAAGGGTCTCATTGCCAACGGTAAAAGAGGCATGCAGGCCTACAAGCCCCTGGCCCTTTTCCAACCAGCTGTCACACTCTTCGAGACCTTCAGCTGCCTTTTCCTTACCGTAGCGGTCTGATACCTCATAGCAGAGCAGATGGTTTATCCCTGCCTGCTCAAATGCAGCAGCAATGGTATCAAGTGAGCCTTTTATGAAGCCCGGTGAGGCATGATGGTCAACTACAAATGTGGCACCTGCTTTCAGGGCCTCAATGGCCGTGGCAAGGGCGCTGTAACGTATGCTCTCCCTGTCAAGGTTCTGGTCAAGACTCCACCAGATATATTTCAGTATCTCCCTGAAATTTGTGGGGTTTCTGGCAGGTTTCGGCATTCCCCTTGCAAGGGCTGAATATACGTGATGGTGCCCTATAGCGAAGGATTTTGTAATCAGCTTACCGCTGCAATCTATAACCTCATTCTCTTCTGCTGCTCTCTGATTGACACTTTTTTTATTCACCAGTCTGATGCCTGCGTTCTTTCCATCTTCCGCAATTATATCGCACTGCCTCATACTGAGGCTTTCCCATTCAATATAAGTAGCATTTTTTAGTATAGTGCCCATATCACCTTTTATTTTGATCCTGTTCTTGTATCAAGTGGAAGCCTGGTCCGTTTAACCCCGTCAAATGCAAAATATGCATTAGCTACTGCAGCGGCTGTCGGCACAATACCTATCTCACCCACGCCTTTTGCACCATAGGGCCCGTGAGGGTCTTTTTCCTCAACTGCGATCACTTTGACCCGGGGCATATCAACGGCACGCAAAATTCCAAGATCTTTCATCCTAAAGCTTTCAGGCCAGCCGTTTTTAACGGGCAGTTTCTCCTTCAGTGCATAGCCAACACCCATATGTACACTGCCTTCAATCTGCCCCTGAAACAGCACCGGGTTGATTACCCTGCCTGCATCATGCGCTGCCACTACCTTTTTAAGTTTACCTTCTTTATCAAGTATTGCTACCTGTGTTGCATATCCGTATGCAAAATGGATCTTCGGATCGTCCCTGTTCTCTCCAGGCCTGCAGGTCCAGTCGCATACATATTTACCCCTGTACACCCTTCCAGCAAGGCTTTTAAGGGTTTTTTCAATATCATTCCCGGCAGCCTTCAAATCGCTCCTTAACCTTGAGGCTGCATCCAGTATTGCATTACCAAGAAGGGCCGTTCCCCTTGAAGAGGTGGTCATGCCCGTCGGTATACCTGCCCTGGTATCCACTATCACATCAATACGCCCGGGATCTATACCAGTTTCCTGGTTGAGGCATTGTATTGCCACAGTATCTATTCCCTGGCCCATTTCTGTCCAACCGTGATGTATTTCAACTCTTGCTTTGGGCAGGATTTTAATGATCACACTGCTTTGGTCAACCATACTGTTTCCCACACCGGAATTCTTTATAGCGCATGCGATGCCGGCATACCGGGCCTGATGAAAATCTTCTTTTACTGCCAGCAGGGTTTTCTTAAGGCCCACGCCTTCAAGTCTTTGCCCGGCAGCAGTCCTTGAGCCTTCTTCCAGTGCGTTGTCATACCTGATCTGCCAGCGGTCAAATCCAGCCTTGCTGCAAAGATCGTCTATACAGCTTTCAAGTGCAAATATTATCTGGGGTACACCAAAGCCCCTCATTGCACCGGATGGAATATTGTTCGTGTATACTGTTTTTGCCTTTATATCGGCTGCCGGTATTACATAGGCCCCGGTGGCATGCCCTACTATCCTTTCCATCACCTTGGTCCCCACTGATGCGTATGCCCCGGTATCACCAGTTGCCTCAAGTTTCAGGGCCGTGAATTTTCCCTCCTTGTTGCATGCAAGCTTTATCTCCATCCTTACAGGGTGGCGCTTTGGGTGCATCCTGATTGATTCCTGCCTGTCCAGGCTAAGTTTTACAGGTCTTTTCAAAAGCCAGGCAAATAGCGCAGTGTGACCCTGTACGCTCAGGTCCTCCTTGCCGCCAAAACCTCCCCCGCTGGGAAGAAGGCTTACCCTTACTCTGTTTTCACTGACATTGAGTATCCTGGCTATCTGTGCCCGGTCCTCGTATATTCCCTGCCCCTGGCTGTATATCCTTACACCCCTGCCTTCAGGCATGGCAACTGCCGCCTCACACTCCATGAATGCATGTTCAATATGCGGGGTATGGTATACGGCCGATGCAACCCAGCTTGCATTACTGAACTCTTTATCAGGATTGCCGGAATGCAAGCTGCAGATCTCCAATATGTTGCTCTTTTCCGGGTGTACCCTGGGGCTGTCCTCCGCGGCCGCATCTTCAGCGGTGAAAACCCCTTTTAAAACTTCATAATCCACCCTGATCATGCCAGCGGCTCTTTTGGCAGTTTCCCTGTCTGTGGCCACCACACCTGCCAGTACATCACCGATATAGCGTGTTGTTTCACCTTTGGCCACCATTAGGGGCCAGTCATTGAATATCAATCCATTATATCTTTCGCCCGGGATGTCTTCGGCCGTGAACACCCTGATCACCCCTTCCATTTCAACTGCCCCGGATATATCTATTGCTTTTATTCTTGCCTTTGGATGGTCACTGAATCTCAATGCCCCGTGAGCCAAATCCTTTGGAAAGAGGTCATTTACAAATGGCCTTGATCCCAATGCTGTAAGGGCAGAATCATATTTTGGAAGGGGGGTACCGATACCTGCCCAAACAGTACCTGGCGGTTTTTTATCACCCTTGCCGTCTCTGTTTTCTTTCAATGCAGCTTCAATAGCATCAACTATTTTGACATAACCTGTACAGCGGCAGAGGTTGGGGTTTACCGCGCGGATTATTTCCCCGCGTGATGGGGAAGTTTTCTTTTTAAAAAGCTTTCGGGTTCTCATAATAAAGCCGGGGGTACAGAACCCGCACTGGACTGCACCATTTTCAGCGAACAACCTGCCAATCATCTCCCTGAAGGATTCAGGAAGGCCTTCTGTGGTAATTACACCTGAACCATTGAGATTCTTCATTTTGAGCCGGCAGGCAAGTTTTGGCCTTCCATCCACTTCTAAGGTGCAGGCACCGCAAACACCCTCACCGGAGCAACCGTCCTTTGCAGATGTAATATTTAGAATTTCACGAAGGTAAAAGAGCAAGCTGGTCTCACCGCTGCCCTTGTAACTTCTTTTCCGGCCATTCACCCTTAACTCGATCATATCTATATTTTAAGTATAGAATTCAGTATCTTAAGCTGTTTTTCATGTTGCTGTCAATGGGGTCAACATCAGGTTCAAGGCCTGAAGGTATTTCAAGTTTCCTCTCTACCGGGCCTGTGTCCTTCAGCCCGCTTCCTGTAAGCAGTACAATATTGTGGGAGGCGTATTTCAGCCTGTCTTCGCGGTAATAACGGAGCATACCGGCAAATGCGGCGGCGGCAGCAGGCTCTGAGAAGACCCCCGTATTCCTTGCGAGTATAAGTGATGCAGATATTATCTCCTGGTCACTCACAGTGATATACTCCCCGCTATACTTGTTAATCATCTGTTTTGCATAGTAAAAGTTCCTTGGTACGTCAACCGCGATGGAATCGGCTATTGTAAGGCTCTTTCTTATGCTGAATGTTGGGCTGTCGATATTCCTGGTAAGGTTGTCGCTTCCTTCCGACTGCACAGCGACCAGCTGAGGCATCTGGTCAATGATACCGAGATTGAGCAGATCCTCAAATCCCTTGTATACACCGGATAATATAACACCATCCCCGGTTGGCACAAATATCCTGTAACTCTTTACAGGCCTGATTTTGTCATATATCTCAAATGAAGCGGTTTTCTTTCCCTCGATCGTAACAGGGTTGTAGGCAGTGTTGCGGTTATACCACCTGTGTGTTTCACTTATCCTTATGCTCAGGTCAAATGCCTGGTCATAGGTTCCCTTTACAGGCAACAGCTGGGCTCCGTACATCAGTATCTGACACAGTTTAGCCCTTGGCGACCTTTCAGGAACAAGCACTATGGCATTCTGGTGCTGTGAGGCACATATCCCTGCTATAGATGAACCTGCATTTCCCGTTGATGCGGTAACAATGGTCTTTATACCCATCTCCTTTGCAAACGCGGAAACCAGTGCCGAGGCCCTGTCTTTATATGAAAATGTCGGGTTCTGGCCGTCATCCTTTATGTAAAGGTGGAATGGTAACTTTCTTCCATCAAGATGATCAATTTTGTATAACGGGGTTTTGCCGGTCCTCAGGGGTGGAAGGCTGGCTGTGCTTTTTATGGGTAACAGTTCCAGGTAGTCATTTGCCTTGAGATCGTCAAATGAGTTGATTCTCCTGCGAAGTTCAGGGTAATTGTAAACCGTCTTGAGAACTCCCGCCGGTGGGGTCTTTGCCGTGTTCTCCACACTACACTCAGGGCAAAGATATATCACATCACTTATATCGTCGTATTTGTTTCCGCAAGTGATGCATATATAACAAAACTTCTTCTCTTTTGAGGGAATTTCCATAGAAAGACAGTTGTAATGCCAATTTATTAAATTTTACCCAAACCGGGCCTGTTTTTAGTAACTTTGTTAACAACCGGAGGTATTTTGTGTAATAAGCCTGTTAATGGAAAAATATGCCAGTGTGGTACCCGTTAAATTTTTCCCCCTTCTGTTGATTTTTCTGCCTTTTATGTGTTCGGCGCAACTTCCTTTTGAAAACAGCCGCTTTGCAGAGGTAGACGGGGAAAGGATTCATTACCGTGTCTGGGAAGCAGCAGAAGGCAGCCCCGGCAGCCGTGCTGCAGGTGTTGTGCTTATACACGGTTTTGGGGCGTCTACATATTCATGGCAGCAGGTTGCCGATTCATTGTCTCAAAGTGGATTCCAGGTGATAGCCGTGGATATGCCACCTTTCGGTTACAGCACGAAGACACCAGGTATAAACCAGTCATTTACAGCACATGCAATGCGTTTGCACAGGCTCTTGCATGAACATTTTCCCGGGAAGAACTGGCACCTGGCAGGTCACTCCATGGGGGGAGGGGTGGCTCAGGCATATTCACTTATGTATCCACAGGATCTTGAAAGCGTTACATTTGTCGCTGCTGCTCTTTTCACCAGGCTGCCACATAACGACCATTCCGTGAACCTGCTGTTGAGGCTGTCGCCACTTAGGATAATATTCGGGGAGTTCATACAGGAGTGGCTTATAAACGAATCGCTAATTGAAAGGCTCCTGAGTTCGGCATATGGCCGGACCCCGGAACCGGACCAGGTCCGTGCTTACCTTGAACCACTTTTACTGCCAGGTACCATGCGCGCGATATTGTCTGCCCCTGCCTATCACAGGGAGCTAAAAAGGCTGAAAGCCCCGGACCTTGAATTGCCTTCCCTTGCGATATGGGGTGAGGATGATTCCTGGGTCCCCTTCTCCGGAAGGAAGCCTGCCCTGGAAAGCATGAAAGATACTGAGCTTGTTTTAATCAAAGGGGCGGGACACAACCCCATGGAGACCCATTTCAGGGAGTTTATGGGGGTATGGCTGCCTTTCCTGGAGAATTTCAAATAAGAGGCGGATGCTTAATAAGTTTTACATTCCTTTAAGCACACCGGTGTGTTCATTGAATTCCTCAATGAGTTCGTCCCAGCGCTCAATAGAGGCAAATATGCCGGGCCATAGATCCCTGTCGTACCAAAGGCGGTCCAGGTCCTCAACATCTTTTTGCTGCTGTTCGACCCAGGTGAAGTACTTAAGGTTGTGTATTGCTTTTTTGTCAATATAGCTCAGCTCTTTTAAGTTGTCGGTCGCAATTCCCCCCAGGGCCTTTTCAAAGTCCTTTATTGCCTGTTTTTCAGTGTAAGCACCTCTTTTTTCCCTGAGTTCGTCAAGTCTTGACCTGTAAAGTTCCGCTGAGTCAGTAGCCAGTGAGAGTATTATATCATCACCTGTAAATTCAAAATATTTTGCTGTCTTTATTGCTGAGATCATATTTGCTATCCCGGATATTCCCAGCAGTGAGAGAGTGTCTGCCTCTTCCTGCTTAAGGCCCTCGGAAAGCAGGTATTTAATACCCTCCTCCTCGTTAAATAGTCTGAAGAGCCGCATACAGTCCTCGTCGTCTATTGCCGTTACCACGTCCGTGTTTCTGACATTGTGTACCCAGGGGACATGCTTGTCGCCTATACCCTCTATACGGTGACCGCCATATCCGTTCTGCAGCAGGGTAGGACACTGCAGTGCCTCGGAGGCTACCACTTTCACTTCCGGGGCAATGGTCCTGAGGTAGTCGCCTGCCGCAATTGTGCCGGCTGACCCTGTTGCCGACACATAGGCCGCCAGGCGGCTGGCAGCTGAACGCTCAAGGTTGAATGCCTCCTCCAGCGCATCTCCTGTAATGTGATAGTGCCAAATTGCATTGCCAAATTCGTCAAACTGGTTTAGGATCACACAATCCGGGCGGTTGCGCCTGATTTCCCAGCATGCATCATAAATCTCCTTTACATTCGATTCACAGCCCGGGGTGGCAATTACTTCGCACCCGATCTCCTTCCTGAGCCAGTCGAACCTTTCCCTGCTCATCTCTTCAGGTAGTATTGCAACCGCACTGCTGCCCATCAGTTTACAGTCGAAGGCACCCCCACGGCAGTAATTGCCGGTGGACGGCCATACCGCCTTGTGGTATGTCGGGTCAAATTCTCCTGTTATTATCCTGGGCGCAAGGCAGCCATATGCCGCACCTACCTTATGTGCCCCTGTGGGGAACCATTTACCAGCAAGCATTATTATACGTGCTTTTACCCCGCTTATTTTTCTCGGTATCTCAAAGTAGTTAACCCTGCCGAACAGTCCGCCGCTATTTTTGGGTTCATTCTTCCAGCTTATACGGAACAGGTTCAACGGATGCATCTCCCAAAGACCTATATCCTTCAGCTTCTCTTTTATCTTTCCGGGTATAAGACCCGGATCCTTCTGCTGTTTGAACAAGGGAAGTATTATCCCTTTTTCCCTGAAGCGCCTGATGGCATTCTCACGGGCTTTTTCATTTGTGATCCTGTCGGTAATTTCTATCATATCTGTTTTTCTGTTTTATTACGGTTTTCCGAGCAACTGCAATGCACCTCCCAAAATAATGTGCATAACGGCTGCCGTTTTAGTATCAGCAGTATATTCACCCTCTTCCCTGAACTCTGCCTTCTTTATCCTAAAGCCCTCTTTCGCTATCTCCATATAGATCCGGCTGGATTCAAAGGTGTAGATTTCTCCCCGGCCGGACAGTGTAGTTATGTCATTTTTGTATTTGTATATCAAATTGTTGCGGTCATGAAGCCGGCTGAGGTAGTAACCGGTTTCAGAAGCATAGAATGAGGCAATTCCCAGGTGTATCCTGGGCTTAACCTTATATGGCGCATCGGCTGTAGGGCAAAAGGTATTGCAATTGCCGCACTCGTTGCAGAAATCGGCTATGTTTAGGATCTGGATCCTTTGAGCCAGCGACAGTGTCCCGCTTTCTGATATTGAGGTTTGCCCGTCTTTATTCTGCTTTACAGTCTGGATCCCATATCCTGTTGCAGATACCTGATACGGGTAATTTGCCATATTGGGGCATACAGTGACGCAGGTATTGCATAACTGGTTGCATTGCAGGCAACGTCCTGCCTCCCTTACTATCTCCTCCTTGCCAAGGGGTATCTGTACAATGTCAAAGCTCTTCCTTTGGTCCTGCGGCAACTCCCTGATCACCGGTGCAAACTCCCTTACCGCCCTTTTTATCATTAGTTTCCCAGTGTCTGGCTCATTATCTGTTGAAGGCAGGTTCCTGCCGTGCTCAATGCCGGCGGCCCTGATTATCTCTTCCGCTGCCTTCCTTCCGTCACCAATTGCATTTATGGCGGTGGATGCGCCACGCATTGCGTCTCCTCCGGTGAACACCCTCGCCTGCCTGCTCAAATAACTGCCATCGGCTGTCTGCAGATCTTCTGCTTCTATAAAGCCTGTCTCCACCTTCTGGCCTGTTGCAGGAATAATGGTATCGCACTCTATAAGGAATTCGCTCCCATTTATTTTCACCGGCCTTGGCCTGCCAGAAGAGTCCATGCCCTTTAACTCCATTTTTACCGCCTTCAATGCCTTTACCCTGCCGTTTTCCCTGATTACTTCAACGGGCCCGCATAGTTCCATGAACCTTATACCTTCCTGCATTGCTGCCTTTATCTCTCCCTGGTCGGCCGGCATCTGCCTTATTGTTCGCCTGTAAAGTATCACTACCTCTTTATCGGTTAGCCTGGATGCAGTCCGGGCAGCATCCATCGCTGTATTACCGCCCCCGATAATTACAACCCTGCTGCCAAGGTCCGGCTTTTCTCCTGCCCTTACACCGAAGAGGAAAGTGAGAGGATCAAGCACTCCCCGGGCGTCAATCCCTTCAATATCCAGCGGCATCGATTCAGGAGCACCCGGACCAGCAAAGACAAAATCATACTCCTTCCTGATATTTTTAAACCGTTCTTTGTCTACAAAGTGATTGTAGTGAACCTTAACCCCCAGCGACTCTATTCTTTTTATGTCTTTTTCCAGAGCACCGTCGCTAAGCCTGAAGCCGGGTATTGCAAACCGTACCATTCCGCCCGCCATTGAATGCTTTTCGAACACTTCGACTGAAAACCCTGCCAGTGCAAGGTAGTATGCACAGGATAGCCCGGCAGGTCCTGCACCAATAATGGCTGCCTTTTGGCCATTATCCCCTGGCCTGCTTAAAACCGGTTCTTCCCGGGTTGATATAAAGCGTTTTACTTCACGGATAAGAAGGGAGTCATCATAATGCACCCTGGTGCATTTATTTTGACAGAGGTGGTCGCATATCATGCCCGTCACAGATGGGAAAGGGTTTGTATAGAGTATTACCTCATGCGATTTTAGGAACTCCCCCCTTGAGGCAAACAGCATATATTCGGGGATATCCTGCTCAGTGGCGCAGGCCTCGCGGCATGGCGCAAATATACAGTCGAATGTGTCAAGTCTTCTACCTGTCTTAATTTCGGGGGGTAAGAGATACTCCATCTTGTAGCGGCTGCTGCTGATTGTTTCAGCGGAATAGTTTCTCAGGTTTTCCCTTAGGGCTGCTCCTATATCTGCAGGGGAGGTTCCTTTTGGTGTATCGGTAACCAGCTCATCCGGGCTCTTTGCCCCGCAGTTCTCCATTCTCTTTACTATCTGTTCCAGGTACTGGGGTATTCTCATCATACCCCCGGGCTTGAGAAAGTCAGTACATGATGTTACTGTCCTGAAACCACATGCAAGCAGTTCTGCGGCATTGAATGCATCCGCACCGCCGGAGAAGGAGAGTGACAAAAGGCCGCCGAACTCATCCTGCAGCAAAGATGCGAGCTTCACTGCCAGCGGGTGCAGGGCCCTGCCGCTCATATATACATTTTCCACATCCTCGCTGAATACCTTCTTCTGATTGAGGCACTCAAGGGTGTTGGTAAGTTTAAGGCCAAACTCAAGATCACATTCAATGGCCTTTTCTGATAGCTTCTTTATTAAACTTACAGCATCGCCAAACTCAGGATCGTGCTGAAAAGCCTGGTCGGGTATAACGGTACTGAAACCGAGCTTTTGGTTGAGCATCTCCCTTACTCTTCCTGGTCCCAGCAGTGTCGGGTTTAGTTTCACGTAAGTGTGCAGCCCCCTGCTTTCCATAAGCCATGAGGCTATGGATTCTATCTCACCCGCGGGGCATCCGTGCATTGTTGATAATGTTATGTTGTTTGATATTACCGGGGGTATGATTACTTCATCAATAGACGGATAAATCTTTCTTAAGGCCTCTTTTTTTTCTTTTATCTCTTCACTGCAGCTGGCCATTTTGTCAAAATACCACTGCATTTTTTTACTCCGGATCCCTTCAAGATCATAGCCAGCGCTCATGTTGAAAAGAACACCGGGATCGTCTCCATGTCCAAAATGGTGGTTAAGTACATGTATTATTAACCAGGCGTTCAGGTATTCATCAAAGCTTTGCCTGATATTCAGCTCCTGCGACCATTCACAGTTATATCCCTCATCCTGCATGTCTATGCAGGGCTTTGCCACGTCAATTTCATCAAGGACCTGGACTGTTTTCAGTTCAATGTAGTTGGCGCCCAAAAGCCAGGCTGCAACGATGTTCTGTGCCATCTGGCTGTGCGGGCCTGCTGCTATGCCAACGGGTGTTCTTATCTTTTTACCGAAAACTGTACTTTCAAGAAGATGTACTTTGTGGGGAGAGTTTATAAAGAAGAGCTCTGAGGGTATACCAAAATAACTACCTTTATTGTCAAGCTCATTAAGTATGATGTCAAGGAGTTTGTCGACCGGTACCGGGAATAGCTTGTCGGACATGCGCTTTTAGAATTTATGGCTGAAACAGGGTAGCTTTCTGTCAAAAATATGAAATGTTTTCAATAAGATGAAAATTGATTTTGATGCAGTTATACTTGCCGCGGGAAGTTCTGAAAGGATGGGAAGGCCGAAACTCTCCCTGGCCCTGGACAACGGCATTAGCTTTGCAGAACAGTGTGCCCGGCTTTATGCTGGTTTTGGTTGCAGGCGGATTGTGATGGTAGTTAACCAGGATGGTATGGATTGGCTTGAAATGAAGGGGCAAAAAATACCGCCTGAAGTTGTTGCTGTACTAAACCAATACGTCTTAAAAGGCAAACTGTTCTCACTGCAGTGCGGGCTCAGGGCACTTGACGATGCAGAAAAAAGCGTCTTTGTTCACAATGTGGACAACCCTTTTATAACCCGGGGTATATTGTCCTGGCTGGTTTCCTTTGCAGGCAGGGCGGACTGTATAAGGCCATACTGTGCCGGGCAATACGGCAGCCCGGTGCTGATATCACCACAGGCAGCAAGAAAATTGATGATGGCAGGTGAATACGGCATACCGCTCAGGGAACACCTGCACAGGTCAGACTGCATTTTTGCTGAAACTGAAAGACCGGAGGTGCTGGCAAACATAAACACCCCGGCTGATTACATGCGTTATATCAGCTGTGCCGGGAGTAAAGACGCATAAGGACCTTTTCGGGTGTGAGCGGTGCGTTGAAGTCCGGGCGGTATGAAGGGTTGAACGCGGTTATGGCGTTTTGCAGGGCAAAATATGTACCTATACCATACATCAGGGGTGGCTCCCCAATGGCCTTTGAACGCAGGATGGCCTTCCGGTGTCCGCGGGATGGAAGAGGAGTGCAGTTCACTTCAAGGGGCGCAGAATATATATCAGGGACCTTGTATGTGGAAAGGCTGTTTGACAGGTAACGTCCATTTTTATCCCATGCAAGCTCTTCCATTGTCATCCACCCTATGCCCTGCATAAGGGCCCCTTCTACCTGTCCCAAATCAATTTCCGGGTTCATGCTGCTGCCGAAATCATGTGCAATATTCACACTCTCAACAGTGTATGTGCCTCTTAAACAGTCTACAATAACAGTTACGAATGCCACTCCGTAAACATGATAGGCAAAGGGCTGGCCTTTTGCAATTGATTTGTCGAATTCAACACCCGGGGTGGCATAGTGACCCTGCTCCGAAAGGCACACCCTCTCCCTGTATGCATCCTTTACTGCTTCTTCCCACAAAATCCCGGCAGGTTTGCCATTAAGCATGACCCCTTTTTCACCGATAGTAACATCTGAACTCTTTGTGCCCAGCTTTTTAGCTACCGCATTTTTCAACCTTGACACCAGCCTGGAGCATGCAATTTCTGCGGCCTTTCCATTGAGATCGGCCCCCGAACTGGCCGCCGTGGGTGAAGTGTTGCTTACCCTGGTGGTATTGGTAGTCTCTATCTTTATGCGGGCCGGGTCTATAGAAAGGGCTTTTGCAACAACCTGCACTATTTTGGTGTTGACACCCTGTCCCATCTCAACTGCCCCGGTGCTCACACCAACGCTGCCATCCTGGTATATATGGACCAGGGCCCTTGCCTGGTTCATTTGTTTGTTGGTGAAAGATATACCAAAGCATACAGGCATCATTGCCATGCCCTTTTTTTGCACCCTGTTTTTTTTGTTGAATGTACGGATTTCACTGGCCAGCTCTGAGACCCTGAACTCTTTTGAAGCAATGCGGTAGCACTTTTTGATGCTTGCACCTGTTGCCTTCTGCCCGTACTGGAAAAGGTCGCCGTTCCGCAAAAAGTTTTTCTCCTGTATGGTTCTGGCTTCTGTTCCCAGTTCATGTGCCGCCCTGGCGATCGCTGATTCGATTACGAACATCCCCTGCGGACCCCCAAACCCCCTGAATGCGGTATTTGGGGGCAGGTTGGTCTTACAACTGTAGGCCGTTACCTGGGTATTGGGTATATAATAGGCATTGGTCGAATGGAACAGGCTGCGGTCAAGTATTGCCGGTGACAGGTCGGCAGCAGCGCCTCCGTTCTGGTAAAGCCTTGCCTGGTAGGCAAGTATCCTGAGATCTGCAGAAAGCCCAATCTTGAAATCCGCACTGTACGGGTGTCTCTTGCCTGTCATCATCATGTCGTCAAGCCGGTGCAGCACAAGTTTAACGGGCTTGTTGAGTTTAACAACGGCCAGGGCTGCCATGCAGGCATAGGCGGTTGCCTGGTCCTCCTTGCCACCAAAACCGCCACCCAGCCTGTTAACATCAACCTCAATCAAATGCATTGGCAAACCAAGCACTGCCGCAGCAGTTTTCTGGACATGCGTGGGCCCCTGTGTGGATGAAACTATCCTGATACTGCCCTTCTCTCCGGGGTATGCATAAGATGCCTGCCCCTCAATATACATGTGTTCCTGGCCTCCTGATTCACAATTGCCTTCAAAAACGTATTCGCACTCTTCCAATGCCTTTTTGATATCCCCGCTGCTGAATGTCTGTGGGGGTGACAGGAACATAGACTTTTCAAAAGCATGCCTGGCATCTGTTATGGGTTCCAGCTCCTCAATTTCAATATGGATAAGTTTACGGGCCTTCCTTGCCGTTGCCTCATCGCTGGCCACTATCAGGGCCACAGGTTGCCCGATGAACTCAACCTTGTCTTCGGCAAACAGGGGCTCATCCGGTATAACGCCACCTATCTGGTTTTCCCCGGGTATGTCCGGGGCAGTTAGAACTGCCTGCACTCCCCTGAGATTTGTTGCATGTGAAGTGTCAAGCCGTTTTATGACACCGTGGGCTGAAGGGGAGGGAAAAACAACCGCATGAAGTGTGCCGCCGGTTTCAGGAATGTCGTCTACGTATAGCGACTCACCCCTGACGTGTGATATGGAGTCAATGTTTTTCATCCTGTAACAAGCGCTCAATGAGGTTACCACTTTTTGTATATTCTGGAAATAGCACAGTGAAATGGGCTGCCAGAAGCTGCCTTGCCAGCAATCTTTTATACTCCTTGCTGCCCCTGATGTCGCTTATGGGAGAAATCTCTTCCTGGAGCACCTGGTTACACTCAAGTATTGTTTCAACCCCGGGCCTGCGGCCATTCAAAAAGCTGGAACATTTATCAAGGAAAAGGGGTACGGGTGCGACACCACCCATGGTCAGCCTTACATCCTGCAGTATGCCTTTTGTTAGCCTGGCAGACATGGCTGAATTCACACTTGCAATATCCAGCATCCTTCTCTTGCTGACTTTTTCAAAGTTGAACAAAAGATCTGCCTTAGTGGCCCTGAAGTGCAGCTGTTTTACTATTTCTCCTTCATGCAGGTCAAGCTCCTTGTATCCCCTGTACAGGTCCTTAAGGGGGATGGAGCGCTCTCCCTCCTTATTTGGGTCCTTTATGTCGATATGGGCATCCAGTGCCATGAAAAAGATCACAAGGTCGGCAATAGGTGAGGCGTTGCAGATATTGCCACCTATTGTGCCCATATTTCTAACGGGTTCTGAGGAGATAAGCCTGAAGTATTCATAAAGCCGCGGGATCTTTGTCTTAAGCAGCTGGGAGTTCATTATACCGGAGGCAGTAACTGAGGCCCCGATAATAATCCTGTCATTCGTGAGCCTTATCTCTTTCAGCTCTTTGTCGTCAAAAAGCAACAAAGTATCCGACTCACTTGTCTCGTCCGGCTTCTGCACCAGTATATCAGTGCCCCCGGCAATAACAGTACTGCCAGTTGCGTCAGTTTGGGCAGGTGGATCGATTGCTGCAAGCCTCTCGGGTATTGATGTGAAATACGAGGGCAGAAACCCCCTGCTTACCAGCCAGCCCAGGGGGTTGTCCAGGTTCTTGTCCCGGATTATTTCGGAAATTGTTTCTGCAGCCCTTTCTATTGATTTGTAACCGGTACACCTGCATATATTGCCGCTCATAGCCTCTATTGCCCTGGCAGGTAGTGGGGGCTGGTTCTGAAGGCTGAATGCGGTAAGTGACATTACAAACCCTGGTGTGCAGAATCCGCACTGGGTGCCTCCATTGTCAGCTATAGCCTTTTGTGCCGGGGACAGCTCCCTGCAGTTGATACCCTCTATAGTGACTATATGTTTGCCATGTGCGTTTCCCAGGGGGCTGAGGCAGGAAACTATGCTGCGGTATTCAATACGGCCATTTTTAAGCCTTCCCTCCAGTACTGTGCATGCACCACAGTCACCTTCACGGCAACCGGACTTTGTGCCCACAAGGCGCTCGTGCCTGCGTATGAAATCAAGCAGGCTGCTGCCCGCAGCTGCTTCTGTATTTATTTCCCTTTCATTGAGAATAAAGGAGACCATGCCGGGTTTCTGTAATCCTTACTGCTGCTTTGACAGGTGCACATCCATTTGTGGGAATGGTATGTTTATTCCCTCCCTGTTGAAAGCATCATATACCTTCTCGTGTATTGCAAAGTTCAGAGGCCAGAAGTCTGAAGACTTGGCCCATGCCCTGACAGTGATATCAACAGAGCTGTCATTGAGCTCCGACAAAAAGATCATGGGAGCAGGGTCCTTCAGCACCCTTGGATCCTGATCCAGTATCTGCTTCAGGATTTTTTGCGCTTTCTGGAAGCTGTCACCATAGGCAATGCCAAAAACCCACTGGGCACGCCTGGTATCCTTCACTGAATAATTTGTTACCGCTCCTGTTGACAGGCCACCGTTTGGTATAGTGATTATAATGTTATCAGGTGTCTGCAATACAGTGTTGAATATCTGGATATCCATAACAGTACCCATAAAACCCTGTGCCTCAATAAAATCACCCACCTTAAATGGCTTGATTATAAGTATCAGCACACCCCCGGCAAAGTTCTGCAGTGTTCCTGATAATGCCAGACCCACTGCAAGACCGGCGGCTCCAAGGATTGCAATGAAGGAGGTCATTGGCACCCCGGCATAGGTAAGTATGCTAACTACCACCAGAATCTTTAGAAGAGCGCTGACAATGCTTTTGAGAAACCCCCTCAGTGAAGGGTTTATTTCACGCTTTTCAAGGGAAGAATAGAACATCCTGCTGATTTTTCCGGCAAGCCACAAACCTATAATCAGAAGTACGACCGCGGTAATGAACCTTATCCCGTAGGAGGCGATCAGGCTACCTGCTGATTCAAGCAGGCTTTCCAGGCTAAATTGGGAATTCAGTAATGGTTTCATCATACAGGAGTTTAGATTATACGGTTGGTGAATACAAACAAATATATGTTAATTTTATTCAGTATCATAATTAATTCATCCGGAACTTATTTACAATGGCTATATTTGGGTTTTGCTGAAAAACCTCTCTTGTCAATGAATGTTCATGTAGTCGACTGGGTCATTATTGCGGTATTTCTTCTGTCAAGCATTGCAATCAGCATCTATCTCTCAAGGCGCGCCGCAGGCAGCACAACCGATTTTTTCCTTTCAGGGCGCAAACTCCCCTGGTACATTGCAGGTACCAGTATGGTAGCCACCACATTCGCCGCCGATACCCCTCTGGCTGTTACTGAACTGGTTGCACAAAGCGGTATAAGCGGTAACTGGCTTTGGTGGAATATGCTTTTCGGTGGTATGCTGACAGTATTCTTTTATGCCAGGCTGTGGAGACGTTCAGAGATATTAACCGATGCAGAGTTTGTATCGATAAGGTATTCAGGGAGGCCTGCACGCTTCCTCAGGGGCTTCAGGGCGGTTTATATAGGCTTGTTTATGAACTCGGTGGTCATGGCCTGGGTAAATCTTGCAATGGTAAAGGTACTTGAGGTTATGTTTCCCGGTCTTAGATTTTTCGGGATTGAAGGAATAGAGATACTGGGTATGGAGTTCTCCCCGCACCTGCTTGCAGTTGGTGGCATGCTCTTGTTTGTGGCGCTATATTCTGCAATATCGGGTTTGTGGGGGGTTACAGTTACCGATACAGTCCAGTTCGTTATTGCTATGGCAGGCAGCATTATTCTTGCCGTTGCGGCACTGGACAGGGTAGGGGGAATAGGCGGGCTGCAGGAGCAGCTTTCGGAAATGGACTGGGTATTTGAGTTTTTCCCTGTTATTGAAGGCGGAGAACAAACCCCGGCTGCTACGGGCATGCTGAAGATGACAGTTGTCGCCCTTGTTGCATACCTCGGTGTGCAATGGTGGGCAAGCTGGTACCCGGGTGCTGAACCCGGAGGGGGTGGCTATGTGGCGCAGAGGATGATGTCCGCAAAAGATGAAAAGCACTCCCTTTTTGCAACCCTGTGGTTTCAGATCGCGCATTATGCAATAAGGCCATGGCCATGGATCATAGTGGCCCTGGCAGCACTTGTCATGTATCCCGGAGAGGCTGACAAAGGGGCAACATATGTGATGGCTATAAGAGACCTGATGCCCACAGGGCTGTTGGGGCTTTTACTCGCCGCATTCTTTGCAGCGTATATGTCCACAATGTCATCTCAGACGGTATGGGGCGCCTCCTATATAGTAAATGACCTGTTCCGGCCATTTCTGAAACCCGGTGCAGGAGAACGCTATTATGTGGCGGTTTCCAGGATAACCACTGTTGTCCTTATGTTGTTCTCACTTATTGTTACCACACAGTTCAGCCTGATAAGCGATGCCTGGCGGTTTATTCTTGCATGCAGCGGAGGGATTGGGCTGGTGCTGCTTTTAAGATGGTTCTGGTGGAGGGTCAATGCCTGGTCGGAGATATCCGCAATGATAGCGCCTTATGCGATATACCCCCTGCTGGTGTTGAGGTATGAACTGCCTTACGAGACCATACTATTGATAATTGTGGGGTGGTCGACCGTGGTTTGGCTTACCGTTACCTGGCTGACAAAACCCTCCGACAGGAACACCCTGGAATCATTCTACAGAAGAGTGCATCCCGGTGGCGCAGGCTGGAGACGTATTTCTGCATCAATGCCTGATGTAAGGGGTGATACAGGATATGCGCGGCTTTTTGTAAATTATATCTGTGGATGCCTGATGGTAATGTTCGCTCTATTTGGCACCGGGAAGCTGATCTTCGGTGAGTACCTGCAGATGGCCGCCTATTTTGCAATAGCAGGGGTTGCAGCGTTTGTGGTAGTATATAATCTGTCCCTGACCGACCGGGACAGTCCTGTCAAATAATCATAACAATCAACTGGGGTTTTGCGGATAATTGTGGCTTTAGTAAATTTATGCCTTCAGGGAAAAGAAAGTACCGGAGTGAACGTTTTAAATAAGAGAGTAATGGCCTCCAAGAATATATGTTTTTTGTTACCGGCAGTTTTATCGATCCTTGCCTTATCACCTGCTGAGGCATTCGTTTTAAAGCAGGGGCAGGAATACTCTGGCACAGACCCTGCCAGGCTGTTGAGCGAATATGTGCAGATACCATCTGTTTCAGGCAGTGAAAAAGAGGCAGGGGAGTTCCTGGAGGCTTTCTGCAGGGAAAACGGATTGTATACCAGGGTGTTTACCGACAGGGAAGACAGCTATAACTTTGCTGCCTCACTCTATCCGCTGGATCAGAACAAACCAAATATTATTTTTCTAACTCATATTGACGTTGTTCCACCGGGAGATGAGGATGGATGGACATACCCCCCGTTTTCAGGGAAGATCGCCGATGGAATGGTATGGGGCAGGGGTGCAATTGACAACAAGGCGATGGGGGTTATGCAGGTACTTGCAATACTTGAGTATACCGCTCTTGCCCGCGAAACTGACCTGCCATATAATGTAAGCCTTCTTGCAGTTTCTGGTGAGGAGACCGGGGGCGACATGGGAGCCAGGATAATAGCCTATGAATTCCTGGAGGAATTGAACCCCGTGGTCGTTTTTGGTGAAGGTGGCGCAGGTATTTCCGGACTGCTTCCTTCATTGCCGGATATGGTGGTATTCGGGATAGAGGTGGAGCAAAAAAGAAGGATGTTCCTTGAAATCACCTCCGGTGCCACCACCTCCGGGCACGGTTCAATACCCAGGAAGAGGTATGCGACCAGGGAGGTGGTATCTGCCTCGAATGCGCTTATTGAGGCTATACCCGCAATAAGTGTATCACCATCGGTAAGTGAGTCGATGTACAGGCTGAGTTATTATGAGAGAGGTATCATCAAGCGGGCAATGAAGAATATCGATTTTCTGGCACCGCTCTTTGGACGCTTCATAAGAGAGGACCCCATAGTAGCCTCAATGGTAACCAATACGATGGCACTAACCAGCTTAAGCAGTGCGGAGGGTGCATATAACCAGATCCCGGCAGATGCTCGTGCAGTATTCGATTGCAGGCTGCTGCCGGCAACGTGTGAAGATGAATTCCTTGAAGAGATAAAACGCATAGTATCGCCGTGGGAGGTGAACATAAATGTGCTGTCCTCAAGCCCTCCTGCGCCGGTTTCTCCCCAGGGAATGTTCTATCATGCACTTGAAGAGAGTCTGTTCAGTGTTTTCGGCGAGATTGAAGTTATCCCTTTCTTATTTGTGGCCATAAATGATAACCGTTTTTTCCGCCGGAGGGGCATCCCCTCATACGGCCTTTTGCCTGCTATTATGCCGGAAGAGCTTATGGAGTCTATCCATTACTTTGATGAGCGCTTCCCGGTTGAGAGTCTGAACAAGGGGATAGAGGTTTATGTTAATCTGATATACAATATATTGAATAATAAAGAATAATAGTTGCTTATGATATTAGATGCTGCTGCAAGGTTAGTTGCCCGTCACTCACGAAAGCGTTTTGAAAGGTGGTACAGGAATGCTGTATCAATTCAAGAGAAGACATTCAAAGAACTTCTTGAAAAAGGCAGGGAGACCCGCTTTGGCAGGGACCATGACTTTAATGGTGTAAAGGATTATGATTCATTCAGGGAAAGGGTGCCTGTCAGGGATTATGAGGGGTTTCACGATTATATTGAGAGTATAAGGGCAGGGGAGGAGAACGTGCTGTGGCCTGGCAAACCACTTTACCTTTCGAAGACTTCAGGTACCACATCCGGGGCCAAGTATATACCTATAAGCCGTGAGTCAATGCCCTATCACATAAGTTCTGCCAGGAATGCATTACTTATGTATATAAACAAGACAGGGCGTACCGATTTTTTGAAGGGACGGATGATATTCATATCGGGCAGCCCCGAACTGGATACTTCGGGCCAGATACCCACAGGGCGTTTGTCGGGCATATCCCACAGGCATGTACCAGCATACCTGCGAAAAAGAAGGCTCCCTTCTTACGATGTAAACTGCATCACCGACTGGGAGAAAAAGCTGGATGCGATAGTCAGGGAAAATTCAGGCAAAAATATGAGCCTGATAAGCGGCATCCCTCCCTGGGTCGAGATGTATTTTGAAAGGCTGCTTCAACATACGGGTAAATCCACTGTTGCAGAGGTGTTCCCCGGTTTTTCCCTGTTTGTATACGGAGGTGTTAACTTCACGCCATACCAGAAGAAGTTTTACCGCCTGATCGGAAAGGATGTTCCGTCGCTGGAGACATTCCCGGCTTCAGAGGGCTTTATAGGCTTTCAGGATGAGTGGCCCTCTGAGGGTTTGCTGTTAATTCCTGAATCCGGTATTTTTTATGAGTTTATACCTGCGGAAGAATTCCATACGGATAATCCCAGGCGGCTGCCGCTGTCGGAAGTGGAAACAGGTGTCAATTATGTAATGATACTTAACACAAATGCCGGTCTTTGGGGCTACAATATAGGGGACACTGTTCGCTTTGTATCCACGGACCCCTACCGGTTTGTTTCAACCGGCAGGCTGAGTCACTTTACATCGGCATTTGGAGAGCATGTTATTGCCGAGGAGGCTGAACAGGCAATTACAATTGCAGCTGGGAAAACCTCATCCGTGGTTACTGAATTCACCCTGGCACCGCTTGTTGACAACCCTTCAGGGCTGCCCTGCCATCAATGGTTTGTTGAATTCAGCAGGGAGCCTGAAGATAAAAAGCTTTTTGCCACCACCCTTGACAGGACCCTTCAGGAGAAGAACCCCTATTACAGGGACCTGGTCAGCGGCCATATACTCAAGCCGGCTGAGGTATACAGGCTGAAGGCAGGGGCATTCAAAAGATATATGAAGTCCATAGGCAAGCTTGGCGGGCAGAACAAGGTACCCCATCTGTCAAATGACAGGGATATAGCCGGCTGGCTGATGGAAAACGAAGACCCCCTTCCGCTTATTTGATGATCTGGTCCTGGGGAAGGCCGTACTCTTCTTCCATCCTGATATCCATGGATTCCAGTGCATCGAGCACGGGATTGTAGATATCGGCTATAACAGGTATATGGACCCCTTTTTCGTTTATTTTCCCCTCCAGTATCATATCGACACCTACAGCGGCCGGGAGGGCAACGGTGCGTGCAATAGCAGTGTCTGTTGAAGGGCTGCCAAAATCTAGCATCGACGATTTGATGACCTCCTTTTTCCCGTCAGGGTAGGAAGCCAGGAATACATGCTGCATTGCGACCATATCCCTTTCATCCCTGCCTATCATCATTTTATCTATCATCAGGTCAGATACTATCTCGAATGGTGTGTCCTGGCCCCGGTTCATCCTCTTTTCACTGAAAAGGCCCAGCCAGTCCATTGCATTTATGGCATGGGAGTTGGTATTGATGTTGAGGAACTCTGCCACCTTATTCTTAATATTTGACCGGGAGTCAATTCCTGCAAGCATTGCCACCATGCCGGTATATGTCTTGCCGGTGAAATCATATGTGTCGTTGGTGAGAAGCTTAAGCGCCTTCATTGCATCCAGGCTTTCGCACCAGCCGGGGTACCTGAAAGTTCCCCTCATCATCGTTTTAGTTTCCGGTATCCCGTACAGGTCGATATAGGGCATACTGTCGCGGTTTGGATAGATATCAAGCTCACCTACACCCGGAAAGTCAACTTTCAGCGGGTTCTTGAAAAGGTCTTCTGTTGGCACATAAACTTCTTCTCCGTATCTGAGGTACCTGCCGTCATTGTTGCCTGCAAGTATGACCCCCTTTGGGCTCCATGAGAATTTATACCTGAAAGGGTTGTCTCCGGCTGATTCAGGGGCGGGCAGGGCACCGCATATACTGTAGAATTCTTCTATCTTCCCGTTTTTACCGTGCACATGGTCGATAATCCGCATTGCTGACATATGGTCGATGCCGGGATCAAGGCCGAGCTCATTAAGTATTATTATGCCGGCATCCCTTGCTTCCTGGTCGAGTTCCTTCATTTCCGGTTTAACGTATGAGGTGGTCACCATGTTCTTTTTATGTTTTATACAATGCTTGGCAACCATTATGTGGTGTATCCACGGAAGAAGTCTGACTGTCAGATCGTGCC
>PWNY01000202.1 GCA_003557805.1 Bacteroidales bacterium
GCTATTTCTTGAGCTTACAAGACTCTGGCTTCAGTTATACAGCAAGGAGCAACAGGCTGCGGTTATAAGCCGGTTCATTGATAATATTAGGAGGACTGAGGATCTTATATACAGCAGGTATGAGGGAGGGCAGCAACAACAGGGGCTGGCCCTGGATATATACCGTATGGAAATAAAGCATGCTGAACTGGAAAACAGGCTTGATAAACTTGGGGAAACCAGGCAGGCTTTGATAAAGGAGTTCAATATACTCACCGGAAGGGGGGAGGCAGAAGAGGTCATAACCCCGGCCGGCCTTCCTGAAATCGATACGGAACACTATTATACCGTGCCAGGTCCTGGCTATTTTGAGGGGAACCCTGAGCTCATGGCCTCACGTTCTCAATCTGATGCAGCTATGGCACAGGTTGAACTGAGCCGCCAGAATACCAGGCCGGTACTCGGGCTCGGACTGCAGTATTCATATTTTGCGGAAGGAGATGCCTCAATGGGGCAAATGGGCGGGGGCCATATGGTGATGCCTATGGTGTCAGTTTCACTTCCGGTTTTCAGGAACAAGAACCAGGCCATCAGGACCGAAAGCTTACTGAATGCTGAAAAAGCGAATTACTCTGAACAGGAGAGCCTGGACAATTTGAGAACTGAAATGACCAATCTTCAGGCTGAACTGAAGAATATGGTAAGTGACAGGGAGTTTTTACGAAAGCAGCTGGATATTGTGCGCAAAACCCGGGAACTGGTCATTTCGGGATATGCCGGCGGAAGTGAAGGTTTTGACGAACTGTTGCGTATTGAGGAGCAATTGATTGATCTGGAGTGGAGGCTTATTGAAAACTCTGTTTCAATGCATGTCACGCTTGCCAAAATGGAGATGCTTCAGGCCAAAAATATTTTTGAATAAGAAAACAACAAGATCATGGAAAATGTAAGGGTTAGAACAATCGGTATATATGCCATTATGGTGCTTGCAGGGTTTCTTGCCGGGTGGCTGTTACTGGGCAGGGGAGATGGTGCTGATCCGGAAGATCATCACCATCCAACAATTGAAATGGCAGAAGCAGCAGAGACAGAGTATACATGTTCTATGCACCCTCAGGTGCGTCAGGATGAACCCGGGGATTGCCCGATATGCGGTATGGAACTGATCCCCGTGGGTGAGAAGGATGACCACCGTCACGATGACCCATTCAGTTTTACAATGAGGGAAAGCCACCGTACATGGGCCAATATAAGGACCCAGCGTGTTTCAACTGCAATGCAGGCCCACAGTATACGGCTTACAGGGAAGGTTGCGGTGAATGAGAAGGAAACTGCTGTGATCAGCGCACACTTCCCCGGCAGAGTAGAGAAACTGTATGCCGACCAGACCGGTATGATGATTACGGCAGGGGAAAGAATAGCCGGTATATACTCTCCCGAGATCATTCAGGCTCAGACCGAACTTATACAGGCATACTCCCAACGGGAATCACAACCCCGCCTGTATGAATCTGCAAGCCAGAGGTTAAGGCTCCTTGGGATTACGGAGCAGCAAAGAGATATGATAACAAAAGCAGGGGAGGTACAGACAGTACTTGACATATATGCCGGTCAATCCGGGTATCTGACCGGAAGGCTTGTATCTGAAGGGGATTACGTTAACAGGGGTCAGCCCTTGCTAAAGGTCGCTAACCTCAGTAATGTATGGATCGAACTGGATGCCTACGAGGCCGACTTTGGTCTAATTAACATTGGTGATATCGCAAGTGTGGAAATACCTGCAATCCCAGGCCGTAACTTCGATGCAGTGGTTGACTTTATCGACCCTGTTATAGATCCTGATACCAGAAGTGCAAGGGTCAGGGCAACCATCTCAAACAGGGACGGGATTCTAAAGCCCGGTATGCTTGCAAATGCTATTCTTACCCCTGGAAAAACAGAAGTTGAAAGTCATCTGGTTGTTCCCAGCACTGCAGTTTTATGGACCGGGAAGCGTTCTATTGTTTATGTTTTGGAACAGGATGGTGAGGTTGAAAGGTTTGAGTTCCGTGAGATTGAAACAGGACCTAAAACCAATGAGGGCTACATTGTGCTTTCCGGCTTGTCGGATGGGGAGGAGATAGCTGTCAGTGGAGTGTTTTCAATTGATGCTGCTGCGCAGCTTCAGGGACAATACAGTATGATGTCACCACCTGAAAAGGTTGATCTGCCGGATAATTTCAGGTCAAACCTGGAGAGGCTTTATGATATTTATTTTGACCTGAAAAATGCACTTGCAGACGATGATGCTGCTGATGCCCTGGAACATGCATCACTGCTTATAGAGCAGCTTGAAACAACAGGAGAGCATTCACTTGACGGAGAACATCATATGTTCTGGATGGATCAATATTCCAGGATAAAGGATGGAGTTGATAACTTTTTGAATTACAATGAACTTGAAAAACAGAGGGAGTATTTTGAAGCAATATCAGAGGCATTCATTGAAACTGCACGTACACTGGGAGCCATTGGACAGACATGGTATGTTGCGTTCTGCCCGATGTACGATGATGACAGGGGTGCATACTGGCTGAGTGAGTTTGAACAGATAAGCAACCCATATTTTGGTTCCATGATGCTAAGGTGCGGCGAGGTAAGGGAAACTATCAGGGAGGGTGTGGGTTCATCCGGCACCCGGGAGGAAAGCGGTACAGGCGTTCATGTGCACTGATCCAATGCCTGAAAGTTGCAATGGCATTATACAATGGTAGTTTTCAGATACAATTAATCAGTAACATTATCCGGGAACTCAAGATAGAAGGTGCTGCCTTGTCCCTCTTTGCTTTCGGCCCAGATCCTTCCGTTATTTAGTTCAGTGAACTCACTGCACAGAACCAGTCCGAGGCCTGAACCTGTCTCACCCGAGGTTCCCCTGGTTGAGAGGTTCTCACTGAAGTCGAATAGCCTGTCCAGGTTCCCGGCCGGGATTCCGGTACCATTATCTGCAACTGAAATAACTATTTTGTCCTCTTTTTGAAATGCGCTGACCATAACCCGGCCACCCCTGTATGAATATTTGATGGCGTTTGAAAGCAGGTTCCTTAAAACGATCGACAGAGTTTCCCTGTCTGCCCTGACCTTTAGTTCTTTATCAATTGATTGCTGAAGTTCAATACCTTTTGCCTTTGACTGTATAGTTAAGGTTTCAATGCTGTCATTTACTATTTCTGATACATTTAGTGTTTCAGTGTTCCTGACAATCTCCCCCAGCTGGGATCTTGACCAGTTAAGAAGGTTTTCGGTAAGGTAGTAAAGCTTATGGGAGGCCTGCTGGATTGATTCTGTATATTTGCTGACCTTATCAGGTTCCGCCCTGGGGTCTTCACTAGCCAGCAAATCTGCAAATCCCTTCAGTGCGTTAAAGGGGGATTTCAGATCGTGGGCAATTATTGAAAAGTATTTCTCTTTTGTGCTGATCATCTTCCTGAGCTCTTTTTCCTTTCTTTCCAGCTCAGCATTGGTCTTGTTTAGTTCCCTGTTTGTTTCCTGGACCTTTTCGAGCAGGCGTTCTGTCCTGTTTTTTTCCTCTTTCAGCCGGAAACCTGACCTGAACAGTTCAAAGCGGAACTTGTTTTGTATCCTGTTTGCAGTAAAGCCCAGCACTATAATGGGAACAACGTTGCTCAGGTCAGTAAGCTGTTCCATACCGGGTTCAAAAAATGATAGTAATACAAAAAGAAATACAAGGGCAGGCAACAGGTATATAATAATAGTATTAAAAAGAGTCGTCCTTATATCTATAGAAACCAGGAAAATGACCAGTACCAGGCCGGTAACGTGACCTGCGAACCCCGGGTCATCCAGGTGTATGAGGCATTTAGCATACATCATTAACGGCAGGCTCGCGAGGACGATATTGTATATTCTTGTTTTAAGGCATGAAAAACCCTTTGCCAGCAAATGAAAGGCAAGCAGGAAAACTATCAGTGACACCGGCAGTATCCTGGTATATGCCGCATGAATATTCTCAACCAGCCAAATATCAGAGAAAACAAAGTAGATAAGTATTAGTAATCCTGCAATGAGCTTTACACTCAAATACTTTGTGGTTGACCGGCAGAGGTAGTCCCTGTATTCTTCCAGTAAATTGGATTCGGTATGCAAATTCTGTAAGGCGATGATGCAACACTATTTTTGGTATCAGACAAAGCTACAAAAATAATTGCTGCGATCAATTAAATCAACAGATCAATGAAAAGGACACTTTTGTCTTTTAGTGCTTGTGTATGTATTTGTGTATGATCTCCAGCAGCCTCTCTTTTTTGATAGGTTTGGATATATAGTCATTACAGCCGGCTTTAAGGGAAGACTCCCTGTGACCTTCAAGCGCATGGGCCGTTTGGGCAATAACCGGCAGATCCCTGTTTAGCTGACGGATCCTTCTTGTCGCATCCAGTCCGTTCATTCCGGGCATTTTTATGTCCATAAGCACAATGTCTATGTTATCATCCTCCATGATTGCTTTCACCGTATCTTCCCCGTTTACTGTCCTTTTCAGCTCAGCCCCTTCCTTAATAAGGATGGCTTCTATATAGTGATATCCGGAATCATCATCCTCAGCAACCAGTATCTTTTTGCCGCTGAGCGTTTTACCATATTGATTCCGGCTTATTTCAGCCGCTGGTCCTTTTTCCATTGAAGCTGGTTCATATGGTATACTGAAGAAAAACGTACTGCCCTTGCCCGGCTTGGAATCAAGCCATATTCTACCACCCAGCATATTTACATACTCCTTTGAAATTGACAATCCCAGGCCAGAACCCTCATGCGGTCGGGTAATATTGAGGTCGGCCTGTTCGAACCTGTTGAAGATCGCATCCTGCCTGTTTTCCGGTATCCCGGTACCGGTATCCCTTACATAGAAGACAATATTATTTTCTTTTTTGTAGTTGCCGGTTTCAATACGTCCCTGATCCGTAAACTTAATGGCATTACTCAACAGGTTTGTAAGAATGCTCTCCAGTTTGTACCTGTCGGTTTTAACAAGGGACAGGCCTTCACTGACCTGTTCGGTGACAACCAGGTCAAGGCCCTTTTCTTCAGCCTGCGGGCTGAACAGTTCGAACAGGTAAGCGGTAAGCTCTTTCAGGTTCACCTTTTCAATGTTTACCTCCACCTGCCTGGCATCCAGCTTGGCTGCTTCAATGATATCGTTTATCGTTGCAAGCAGCCTTTTGCCGCTTTTATTTACAATGTTAATAAACTCATCCTTTTCTTCGCCTTCAATACCCGGTTGCCTGAGAAGGTCAAGGAATCCCAGTATTGAGTTCATTGGGGTGCGTATCTCGTGGCTTATATTGGCCAGGAAAGCAGATTTAAGGCGGTTGCTTTCATCAGCTTTCTCCTTTGCCCTAAACAGCGCCTCATAGTCCTGCTGCCTTTGTATGGCAAGGCTTATCTGGCCCGACACAAACTCAAGTATCTCCCTGCTGCTGTCATTGAATTTATCAGGATCATTATAGTCTCTTACCACAACAGTGCCAATAACATTCTTTTTGCCGAAAAGGGGCACCCCCAGCCAGACCTGGCATGTTGTGTCAGTTTGTTCTATCTTTTGTGATAAGGCAAGTTCCAGCAGCTCGTGACGTTTAAAAAGCAGGGACTTGCTTTGTTCAATTACAAGCCCGGACAAGGACCTGGAGGCAGGCCAGGGGCTGGTAGATCCGTCAGTGTCACCGCTGCCGTATGGAACAGAAAAACAGCCGGTGTCATTGTCATAAAGCGCAATGTAAAAGTTGGTGGTATCTATAAGCTGGCCCAGTGTATTTTTGATCTTCTCTATCAGCTCACTCAGGTCGGAGGTGGTAAGTGTGGCATTGCTTATCCTGTAAAGGACCTTTTCCCGGATTTCGTTTTGTTTCTGTTTGTTTATATCGGTGCGTATGCCAATGAAACGAAGAGGATTACCCTTCTCATCATGTGAAATGATCTTTCCCCTGTCAAGTATCCACACATATGAGCCGTTTTTATGCTTTAGCCTGTGTTCGCTCTGATAGACACCGCTTTCACCCCTTAGATGTTTTTGCAGTTCCCTGTACACACCATCCATGTCATTTGGATGGACACGCTTTTCCCATTCGGATAATGAGTTTGTAACCTCTTCCGGGTTATACCCGAGCATTCTTTTCCATTGATCCGAATAGAAGACCTCTCCGGTCTGTACGTTCCAGTCCCATAAACCATCACCTGCACCCTCCAGTGCGAATTTCCACCTTTCCTCGCTTTCACTTAGCTCCTTTTCAAACCTTACCCTGTCTGTAATATCAATTATGCTTACTAGCACCTTTGAGTAATCATCCTCATGCCCGCTTACCACGGTCCAGAACAGTTTAACATGTAATTCTGACCCGTCAAGTGCAATTTGAGCCATTTCGGTGGTCATGTAACTATGACCCTTGGCAATAAGGGCTATAAGATCAGCAAAAACTTTGTATGATTCCTCTGTGAATATCTCCGGCAGTCCCTTGCAGAAGTCCTTCATGCTCTTTGCCCTGTAAAGGTCCAGGGTTGCCTGGTTAACTTCGACTATTTTAACCAGGCCGGCAA